>CALZNR010000236.1 GCA_945827565.1 uncultured Prevotella sp. | reverse complement strand
GCCCCTGCACAAACCTGCTGCAAGCAGACTGACAAGAAATGCGACAAGGCCAAGAACTGCTGCAAAGCCAACAGCACCAACTGCTGCAAGAAGAGCGACGCTGCTTGCTGCAAGGAGGGCAAGGGACAGAACTGCTGCAAGAAGGATTCTGTGAACTGCTGCAAGAAAGCCACACAGACATGCTGCAAAAAGGCTGCTGCCACAAAGAAATAAGGTGGCAGAATGAGAAATGAAACAAGGATGGCCATGCTGCAGAAGATGCGCCTATGGACAGCACTACTCCTGCTGACCGTGGGGGTGAGCACAGTCAAGGCAGAGGATGAGAGCGGCGGATGGATAGACGGCACACTGCAATATGTGCCCCGTGTGGCCGTATGCGCCTTGTATCTGGCACACGCTGAGAGTGCCACCAAGGACCGAAAGCATTATTTCATCAACACCATTGGATCTACACTGCTCTCTACAGGCATCACCTGGGTATGCAAATCCACCATCCACGAATGGCGGCCAGACTATACTGACCGTCGTTCCTTTTTCTCAGGACACACTTCCATGGCTTTCTCTGGAGCACACATACTGCACAAAGAGTACGGGCACCTCTCGCCATGGATAAGCATCGGCGGTTACACCGTGGCTGCTGCCGTGGCTGCAAGTAGAGTGGCACGCGACCGCCACCATCCGCACGACGTGCTGGTGGGAGCCGCTGTGGGCATACTGAGCACCGAACTGGTATATTACACCACCAGCCAATGGTTTAAAAACAAAGGCACCGCTGTGGCCATCACACCCAACGAAGTGTCAGTGAGGGTGGGACTTTAACTATTCATCCAGCGTCTGAACAACTCATCAGACCGACTTACTCTTAGAAGGAAAATACTATGAACATCAAGTTTTATCTCAGGTATGTCACCTCATTTGGAGAAGAACTGACACTCAACGTCATCACCTCGCAACATCCCCTGCAAGTGAAAAAGCACCGCATGACCACACACAACGGCAGCGATTGGACAGGGGAACTACACGTGGCATCAGGAAAGCCAGTGACCGTAGATTACTATTACAGCGTGGAGAAAAACGGAAACGAACAACGGTGCGAATGGCTTATCATGCCTCACCGACTGTCGCTATCGAACGTGAGCACTGCCCTTTGCCACTGCTACGACCGATGGATAGACATCCCCGAAGATGCACCACTGTACAGTGCTGCCTTTCCCACACCAGACCTGCAACAGATACCTGCCACCTGCCACAAAAGAGCCATCACTCTCAAGGTAAGGGCGCCCCAGCTGCGACCCAATGAGCGACTGGCCGTGGTGGGCAACGAAGGATGTATGGGCGAATGGGATGCCAACCGTGCCTTGGAGATGCAGCAGGTGCAGCCACATGAATGGGGCATCACGATGGATGCGGACAAGTTCTGCAGGCCCCTCATAGAATACAAATATGTGATCATCGACAAAAACGGAGAGATGGCTCCGCTGTGGGAGACATGCGCCAACCGAAGCATTGCCACCGACACAGGAAAAGAGGGAGAATGTATGGTGTATGAGATGGACGATGCGCACTTCCCCATTGGTCAGTGGCGAGCTGCCGGCGTGGTGATACCCGTGTTCTCCCTTCGCTCAGAGGGCAGCTTTGGCGTGGGCGACTTCGGCGACCTGAAGAAAATGGTGGACTGGGCAGAGGCCACCCGCATGAGGGTGATACAGGTGCTGCCCATCAACGACACCGTCATCACACACACCTGGCAAGACTCCTATCCATACAACAGCATCAGCATCTATGCCCTGCATCCACAGTACATTGACCTGAGACAGCTGCCAGTACTGAAAGACGCCAAGAAAAGAAGCAAGTACAAGCAACTGCAAGAGGAGCTGAACAAACTGCCACAAATAGACTATGAACAGGTGAGCAAGCACAAGATGGCATATCTGCGCGACCTGTACAAGCAACTGCTGGGCGAGGAGAAAAAGAACATGCTGCAGTCGGAAGAATACCACGACTTTGAAACCCACAACAGCGAATGGCTGTTGCCGTATGCCGTGTTCTGCCACTACAGGGAGAAATATGGCACCGCCTGCTTTGACCAATGGCAGGAAAAAGTGACCATAGATACCGCCAAGCACACCGTATGCAGCGTGCCACGACAGGGCGGAAAAAGCAAGACAATAAACATCCACGAGGGTGCCATGGGCAAGGACATCGCCTTTTGGACCTTTGTGCAGTTCTGCCTGGACAAGCAGATGAAAGAGGCACACGACTATGCCCGTGCCCACAGGGTGATACTCAAGGGGGATATTCCCATCGGCATCAGCAGGTATGGGGTGGAGGCATGGATGGAACCCAAATACTTCAACCTGAACGGACAGGCAGGCGCCCCACCCGATGACTTCTCGGCCTACGGACAGAACTGGGGCTTTCCCACCTACAACTGGCGGGTAATGAAAGAAGACAACTACGAATGGTGGAAGAAGCGCTTCCGCAAAATGGCAGAATATTTCGATGCCTACCGCATTGACCACGTGCTGGGCTTCTTCCGCATCTGGGAGATTCCTTCACATGCCGTGAACGGACTGCTGGGACATTTCTCGCCCGCACTTGCCATGACCAAACAAGAGATTGAGGCTTACGGACTGGCGTTCCATGAGAAGCAGTTTACACAGCCCTATATCCGTAACTGGATCATCGACAAGCTCTTTGGCGAACAATCGGAATACGTGAAAACCACCTTCCTGACCCATCAGACAGATGACTGCTGGAACCTCAAGGATGAGTTCAGCACGGAAAGGAAGATAGAAGCCTACTTCAACACGCTGGAAGCAACAGCGGAAAATGAGGCTCTGCGCGACGGACTGTACCACTTGGTGAACAACGTGCTGTTTGTAATAGATACCGAGCACCCGCACAAATTCCATCCACGCATCAGCGTACAGAACGACACGGTGTATGAGGCACTCAATGACAGCGACAAGTTTGTGTTCAACCGACTGTACAACGACTATTTTTATCGTCGCAATAACCATTTCTGGTATGGCGAAGCACAGAAGAAGCTGCCACAACTCACACAATGCACCAACATGCTGGTGTGTGCCGAAGACCTGGGCATGGTGCCCGACTGCGTGCCATGGCTGATGAAAGAGTTGCGCATACTGACCTTAGAGATACAGTCAATGCCTAAAGAGATGGGCATCCGCTTCGGTCATCTGTCGCGCAATCCCTACCGCAGTGTGTGCACCATCTCCACCCACGATATGCCCCCGCTGCGCCAATGGTGGGACGAAGACCACGACCGGGCACAGGCATACTACAACGAGCGGTTGCACCACGAGGGTACGGCTCCGCACCCCATGCCTTCATGGCTGGCACAAGAAGTGGTGCAGCGCCATTTGGCATGTCCTTCGATGCTCTGCCTGCTGTCGTTCCAAGACTGGCTTGCCATCAGCGACACGCTGCGCCTGCCCGACGCTTCTGCCGAGCGCATCAACATCCCTGCCCACCCACGCCACTACTGGCGCTATCGCATGCACCTCAGCAT
>CALZNR010000235.1 GCA_945827565.1 uncultured Prevotella sp. | reverse complement strand
TGTTTGAACTGCACCTCCACAAGGTCGGTGGCAAAAGCATTTCCAGGCACATCAGCCAGCCAATCATAGGTGTTCAGCGGTTTGTCTTGCTGTCCCACACCATCCTTGCTCAGTCCTCTGCCACATCCGCAGCAAAGTTCATGTACTTCTTTTTTCAGTTCCATGCTGATTATTTTATTAAGTGGCGGCTGTTGTTGCCCGCCAGCTGTTTTACAATATTAGGTCTTTTATCGTTTCGTTTTTTATTTTTTCTGCATCAGCAGCACTATCATCTGTAAGGCAAAGTCGAAAAACACGATCTTGGCATTGGCATTCTGCCCTATGTCTCTTATCGCCTTGTTTGCCAATTCATAGATTTGCAGCACGTTGTCTTCGTTGATAAAGCGTGCAAACTTGCGTGAGAACTCCTCTTCCTGCAACGACATATAGCACAGGTCTGGCTCGCCAAAGTTGTAAATAAAATTCTCTCTTATCAGGCGCAGCAGATATATCAAGAAGCGTTTTTGTTTCTCTCTTCCATAGCCTTGCATCGCATCCGCCCACTGCTTCAGCTCTTTAATATGCCTGCCGTATGCCAGACGCATGAGCTGACGAAACATATCAAGGAACTGTTCGTTTTCCGAGTCAGCCATCAGCGCCTCTACAGCAACGTTCCAACTGCCGTTTGCCATGCGTGCTATCCTCACGGCATCGTCTTTTTGCAGTGCTCTTTTGCTCATCAACGCCTGCACCATGCTCTCGTTATCGATGCGCTTGATGTCTATACGCTGAGTGCGACTGCGTATGGTCTCTATGATTTTGTCGGGTTCCTCGCTCACCATGATGAACAGTGTGTAGGCAGGCGGTTCCTCTATCAGTTTCAACAATTTGTTGGCACACTCTGTATTCATGCGTTCAGGCAGCCATATCACCGACACTTTATAGCCTCCCTGGCTGGCTTTCAATGCCAGTTTTCTATTCAGATTGTCGCTTTCCCCTGTGGTAATGATGGCCTGCTGGTTCTCTGCACCGATGATACTCATCCACTTGTCCATGGTAAAGTAAGGCGATTCTGCAATCATCTGATGCCACTGCAATATAAAATCATCGCTCACGGGTTTCCTGTCGGCACTCATTGAGGATGGTTTGATAGTGGGAAAAGTGAAATGCAGGTCGGGATGCTCCATCTTTTCGAGCATAGCTTCCACATTGTTCTTTGCCGATTGGCGCAACACATGACAGGCAAGAGCCATGGCGAGGGCCATCTTCCCCGCTCCATCAGGACCGCACAGCAACAGGGCATGTGGCATTTTTCCACTGCCATACATGCTTTGCAGGCGCTGTTTTGCCTCTTGCTGACCTATCACATCGTCAAACGTCATGCTCTGATGATTTTTACAGAAGTTTTCTCGCTACCTCTGCCACAGAATCTACGGCAGACACCGTGTAGAAGTGAATATTGTTGACGCCACGGCTATAGAGCTCCTGACATTGATGCAAAGCCCACTCCACACCCAGCTGTCTGGCCTCATCATCCGTTTTACACTTCACTGCCTCTTTCGCCAGTTCTTGAGGTATGTCGCAGTGAAAGGTTTTAGGGATTACGGTGAGTTGGCTCAACTTGGCAAACGGTTTGATGCCAGGAATAATGGGAATGGTGATACCCATGGCACGTGCCTTGTCCACAAAGTCGAAGTATTTCTGGTTGTCATAGAACAGTTGGGTCACGGCATAGCCTGCACCCAAATCCTGTTTCTCCTTGAGATACAGCATATCCATCTCCAGATTAGGTGCCTCCTCGTGCTTTTCCGGATAGCACGCCACGCCATAATCGAAAGGAGTGCCAGGACTTTTGATAGGTGTTCCGTCTGCAAAAAATCCTTCATTAAATCTGTTGACCTGCTTGATAAGGTCGGTGGTATGCTCATGCCCTCCCTGAGTAGCCACATACCTATTGTCTTCCTTTGCCTTATCGCCTCGCAGAAGCAACAGATTGGAGATGTCCAAGAACTGCAAGTCGAGCAACTCATATTCTATTTCCTCTACAGTGGCACCGCTGCATATAATGTGTGGCTGCACCGGTATATGGAACTTGTTCTGAATAGCAGCAGCAATGGCAATAGTGCCTGGACGGCGGCGGATGCGACGACGCTGCAGCAACCCGCTATCCAACTGATGATACACGTATTCACTGTGATGGGTGGTAATATTGATAAACAGCGGATCCAGATCCTTCAGCTTCTCAATGGTTGCAAACAACTTCTCCGTACCACTTCCCTTTAAGGGAGGCAGCACTTCAAACGAGAAATGTTTTTTTTCTGTTTTTTCCTTTATAAGTTCTACAACAGTCATGTGTCAAAGCGGGTATATGTATTGCAAAAAAGATGCAAATACCTGTAGTCTATTTGCTGCAAAGGTACGAAAAAAAAGTCAGTTTCTTTCCAATTATCACCTAATTACGCTTCTCTTTAAAGAAATTCTGCACTATTTCTGCACATTCCTTCTCCAAAACGCCATGCTGCACAATGGTCTTGGGATGCAATGCCTTAGGAGCATACACGCTATACCCTCGCTTGGCATCGGATGCGCCATACACCACCCTACTCACCTGCGCCCAGCCAATAGCGCCAGCACACATCACGCAGGGCTCTATGGTGACATAGAGTGTGCAGTCGGTAAGATACTTTCCGCCCAACTGATTGGCAGCCGATGTAAGTGCCAGCATCTCGGCATGTGCCGTCACATCACACAGCGTCTCGGTGTTGTTGTGTGCACGGGCAATGATTCTGTCTCTACACACCACCACGGCACCGATAGGTATCTCCCCTTCCTGTTGTGCTCTTTCTGCCTCTTGCAGAGCCATCCGCATATATTTCTCGTCGTTCTTTTGCTGCTCTTCTATCGTCATATCCATGTCCTTGAGAATTGTTGTGGGCACAAATTTACGAGTTTTGACACAGATGAGCAAACATTCGTTGTCTTTGTTGCCACGTTGTTTTTTGCTTTTTCCAATAAATATCACTATTTTTGCAATGACAAAGCACTGCCCCATGAGAAATGTCCGATACACACACCTGCCACAAACCGACTCCACCAACCGTTACTCCAAGGAACAGGCGTTGAGTGACGCAAACGAACTATGGGTGGTGAGCACCGATTTCCAGACGGCAGGAAGAGGACAAGGCAGCAACACTTGGGAGAGTGAAGCTGGAAAGAATCTCATGTTCAGTGTCAAATTCCACCCCCGAAGAATACCTGCCGCCCAGCAATACCTACTGCTGCAGCTGGCTGCGGTGGCTCTGTGCGAAGAACTCACCGCACTCATCGGAGATGGGGTGACCATCAAATGGCCCAACGACATCTATGTGGGCGAAAGAAAAATCAGCGGCACATTATCTGAGTGTACCCTCTCTGGCACCCACATCGACACCTGTATTTTGGGCATTGGCATCAATATAAACCAGCAAGTGTTTACGAGCAATGCACCCAATCCCGTATCACTCTACCAGCTCACAGGTACCGAACCTGTCTCTTATACACATCTGACGCTGCCGACGATATGCAGTGTGT
>CALZNR010000234.1 GCA_945827565.1 uncultured Prevotella sp. | reverse complement strand
ACACACTGCATATCGTCGGCAGCGTCAGATGTGTATAAGAGACAGCACCAATTGTGTAATGCCATACCTGTCTCGCAAATCGACAAATGTCATTCCACCCATTTTTCTAATACGCTGCACCCAACCAGCTAATGTAACGTTTCTTCCTTGGTCTTTCAAACGCAATTCACCACAAGTGTCTGTTCTATACATGGTTCTTAAATTACAAATTACAATTATTTTGAATCTTTGAGACATGCAAAGTTAAAAACAATTCTCATCCCAGCAAAATATTATCTATGTTTTGTTGAACACATTTCGTTTTTCACCACCTTTCACCCACCTTAACTCCAGCAAGTTATCTGTAACAACCAACAACAAAAACAAGAAAAAGTTACACACACCCAAAATAATGCACAAAACATTTTGGAATGTGCAAAGAATAATTTACCTTTGCACAGTAAAATTAAATTTGTGCAATGAAAAGCATCCAAAGTTTTAACTCGTATATAGAGAACAGCATCAAAAACAACTGGGACTGCGATGCCCTGACAGATTATAAAGGAATAACCTTGCAGTATCACGATGTTGCAAGAAAGATAGAGAAGCTGCACATCTTGTTTGAATATAGCGGCATTCAAAAAGGAGACAAGATAGCCATTAGTGGAAGAAACAGTGCACACTGGGCGGTGGCCTTTTTTGCCACCCTTACCTATGGTGCGGTGGCAGTACCCATACTGCATGAGTTCAATGCCTCACAGATACACAATATTGTAAACCATAGTGAGTCTAAACTTCTTTTTGTCGGTGATGTGGTAGTCAAATCCATCAACCCGCAAGAAATGCCCGCACTGGAGGGAATCATCAACATTCCCGATTACTCCATATTTGTATCGCGTTCTGAAAAGTTGACCTATGCCCGCGAACATCTCAACGAGTTGTTCGGACGCAGATATCCCAAGGCTTTCCGAAAGGAGCACGTAAAGTATCATGCTGACAGCCCAGAGGAACTGGCACTTATCAATTACACCAGTGGCACTACAGGTTTCTCCAAAGGCGTCATGCTACCCTATCGCGCCATTTGGGGCAACTTGGATTTTTGCCTGCAAGCCATCGGAACAAAAATTCCCCAACGCAGCAATATGCTCAGTATTCTGCCTATGGCACACATGTATGGAATGGCTGTAGAGTTTTTCTTCGCTTTTGCACACGGTTGCCATTTGTTTTTCCTCACACGCCTACCCTCACCCGCCATCATAGCACAAGCTTTTTCAGAAATAAAGCCTGCAATAGTCATATCTGTACCACTGATTGTGGAAAAAATCATCAGAAAGCATGTATTCCCCAAAGTACAGACCAATGGCGTGAAGCTTTTGCTTGGAATGCCTGTTATCAGTAAAAAGGTGAAACAGCGCATCTGCGAACAGGTGAGAGCAATATTTGGAGGCAATGCCTATGAGGTTATTGTTGGTGGAGCGCCACTAAATCAAGAGGTTGAAAAATTTCTGAGGAATATTGATTTCCCCTTGACCATGGGCTATGGTGCTACGGAATGTGCACCACTGATTACTTTCAGCGACCACAGCGATTTTGTGTGCGGAAGTTGCGGCACTCCCGTGTCGTACATGGAGGTAAAGATTCTTAGTTCTGATCCACAGAACATGGCAGGCGAGATAGTTGCCAAAGGCACCAATGTGATGCTGGGCTATTACAAAAATCCAGAAGCCACTGCGCAAGCACTTGATCAAGATGGCTGGTATCACACAGGCGACCTTGCCACCATGAGTGCCGATGGCCACGTTTTTATCAGAGGACGTATCAAGAACATGCTGCTGGGTTCTAATGGCCAAAATGTTTATCCCGAGGAGATTGAAGACAAGCTGAACTCCATGGCCCTGATATCAGAGAGCATCATCATCCAGCGTCAGGATAAGCTGGTGGCATTGGTATATCCTGATTTTGACGAGGCATCTCAACTGGGATTTACCAACGACGACTTGGTGGCCATCATGGAACAGACCCGTGAAGAACTAAACAAGCAACTGCCCTCCTACTGTCACATCCATCTCTTTGAGATACGCGAGCAAGAGTTTGAAAAAACTCCCAAGAAAAGCATCAAGAGATACCTCTACAAATAGCTATTTTACACCATCTTATGGACATGTTACCTTTTAAATCTATTATTGAAAAAAGCATCATAGACAATTGGAACAGAGATGCGTTAACCGATTATAAAGGTGCCACGCTACAGTATCACGATGTGGCGCGAAAGATTGAGAAACTTCATATCCTATTTGAGCATAGTGGCGTTGGAAAAGGAGACAGGATTGCACTGTGCGGAAGAAACAGCACACAATGGGCAGTGGCATTCCTTGCCACCCTTACCTATGGTGCCACGGCAGTGCCAATACTGCACGAATTTACGGCAGACCAGATACACCACATTGTGAACCACAGCGAAGCCAAACTGCTTTTTGTTGGCGATGTAGTGGCCACCCAAATAGATGCCACAGCCATGCCACTACTTGAAGGCATCATCAACATACCCGACTATTCACTGGCTGTATCACGCACCGATTCTCTCACAAATGCCAGGGAGAATCTGAATGCCTATTTCGGACAGAAATATCCAAAGTATTTCAGACCACAGCACGTAAAATACGAACCAGAACAAAGTGGCGACGAATTGGCGCTCATCAACTACACCAGTGGCACCACAGGGTTCTCCAAAGGAGTAATGATACCCTATCGGGCGCTGTGGGGCAACTATGACTTTGCAGAACATGTATTGGGCAAGCATGTAAAGTCTGGCGATTCTACCATATCCATATTGCCTATGGCACACATGTATGGCATGGCATTTGAGTTTATCTTTGAATTTCTTCACGGTTGTCACATATTCTTTCTCAACCGTATGCCATCACCTGCCATCATTGCACAGGCATTTGCCGATATCCGTCCATCCATCATTATTGCGGTTCCGCTGGTCATTGAAAAGATAATCAAGAAAAAAGTATTGCCAAAAATACAGCATGGCACCCTGAAACTACTGCTAAAAACTCCCATCATCAGCAGGAAAATAGAGCAAAAAATATGTGAGCAGGTAATTCAGGCTTTTGGTGGCAACTTCTATGAGATTATCATTGGCGGAGCAGCATTCAATCAGGAGGTAGAATCCTTCTTACATCGTATCAATTTCCCATACACCGTGGGCTATGGAGCCACAGAGTGCGCCCCCATCATCTGCTATCAAGATTATCACTCCTACGTACCGGGCAGCTGCGGAAAAGCAGTCATACACATGGAAGTAAAGATAGACAGTCCTCAGCCCCAAACCATTACGGGCGAAATACTTGCCCGAGGCACCAACGTGATGCTGGGCTACTATAAAAACCCAGAAGCCACAGCAGAGGTGCTTGATGCCGAGGGCTGGTATCACACAGGCGACTTGGGCGTGATGGACGAGCATGGCAACGTGTTCATCAAGGGACGCTCCAAAAACATGCTACTTGGGTCCAATGGACAGAACATATATCCCTGTCTCTTATACACATCTCCGAGCCCACGAGACAGGCAGAAAT
>CALZNR010000233.1 GCA_945827565.1 uncultured Prevotella sp. | reverse complement strand
TGCACCTCGTTGAGCCGCAGGAAGTTGGCAAGCGGATTCTCCTCGCCGCTATACAGATTCAGGCGCACGGTGGGCAGCAGGGCACGCAACTGCGGTTCGTCGATGATGCGGTGGGCGATATGGTTCTGCACGGCATTGAGCAGGGTCTGCCCCTGTGCCGCCAGCTCATCGTAATTGCCCGAGGCATCGAGGTCAAAGAGGAAGTCGCCGCTGTTCACCGTGACACAGGTGGTGTCGGTGGTGGTGAGCACATCCAACTCCAGCGAGGTGGGTCGATATATTTTCTTGTCTGTGCGGATGGTGAGGTCGTTGACGGTGGCTTGCACACGATGGTCGTATTTCAGGTTGCTCATCATGTCGGCATGGGCGCACAAGGCGGCTGTCAGTGGTTTTTCGCTGGCACCCAAGGCATACATATCTACGTGCGTAATGTCTGCACCAACGGTGGCAGCCAACTGGGTTTTGCTGATCAGTGCCTGAGCATCTACAGCGCCCTGCAGCAACTGGTTGTCGCTATTGAGATGCAGAGTGCCCACACCCTTGTCGAGTGCCACGGCGAGTGCCATCTTGTCGAGATTCCAGGAGCCATAGCCCAGCTCATCTACGCCGGCATTGACCTGCAACTGGGTGCGTGGCGACAGCATATCGGTGCCCCTGCCATACAGCGTGGCATGGGCAGAGACGGTGTAGATGGAATCACGGGGCATGAAGTGATGCACATTGAGCTGCTGGATGTCAGCCTGTGCCTGATAGGTCAGGCTGCGGATATTGGCATTGGCATACAACTGCACCCTGCCCTTGCCCTCGGTCAGAGTGCATCGGGTGCTGTACTGCGGGCCATCAGCATCGGCAGTGCCACGCAGGGTGAGTCCATAGGGAATGTGATAGGTGCGCGCCATATCGGCAGGCAACAGGGCGGTGACAAACGGCAAGTGCTGCGTGGCGGCATCAAAGGAAAGATGGGCTCTGAGGCGAGCGAGATCATCGAGCGAGAACACATCGCCACTCAGCTTGGCACGGAAGGCGGTGGGCAACTCTGCCTGTGCCTGACGGATGAGCAGATGCTTCATATTGCCTGCCGCCTCTGCCTGGAGCATCAGCGGCTGGTAGGGATAGGCACGGTGGAAGGCTGCGGGCAGGGCTTGACAGAAAGGCAGGATATCCTCTCTGCCCAACGAGGCAAGCACACGCACATCCATCCTGCCGGGATGAAGGGAGTCGAGCACGTTCAGGTCCATCTGCACGGCTCCCTCGATATGCGAGAACGGAGTGCGGAGGGTCAACGAGGGTACGGTGAGGTGCAGCGAGTCCATATCTACAGGGGCTGTGCACTGCGCTATCTGCAGACCGCTCTTCTCCTTCATCCTGCCATAACGCAGGCGGGCCGACATCACGGGGTTGCAATAGCGGATGGAATCAATGCCAAGACAGATGTCTGAGAGCTTCATATGATTGGCGTCAAGCCCATCAACGGCTGTCACAAAGGGGTTGTCGTAGGTGGCACCGCCCCCATGCCACACCACTCGGCGCACACGGTAGTCGGCTTCTGCCAAACCCAAATAGATGCCGCTGGCTCCTAAATGACCAGTGGTGACGCCCACCTGCATGGAGTCGCTCAGCATACTGAGATGCACCTCGCTGCGGGTCACGGCAGCACTGTCGATGGCCACACGCCAGGTAACCTCAGAGGTGGTGGTGTCAGGGGGCACACTGTCTGCCAACGTTACCCGCAGACGGGCACCGTCAATTGCTGCCATGGTCACTCTGACAGAGTCGGTGGATAAGTCAACCAGCGGCACCTTGACCTGCACACGGTCCACCGTGCCACGCACCACGGCACTCTCTATCATACCCGCGGTGTTGAGTTTCAGCTTATTTACCAGCAACTCATCTACCACCACCCTGCTACGCAACAAGGGCCACAGGCGCACACTGACCTGCATACGCTCTACCTCTGCAATGGTATCGGTGGGGGGCACAGCACGCCGCTTCTGCACTGCGGCGGAATCGCCGGGCATCTGCATACGAAAGCCCTCTACACAGAGGTCGAGGGGAAACGAAAGCAACACACGCCCCACACTGACCTGCATCCCCGTAGGCTCTGACACTTTGTCAGCCACATACTGCACCACGGCGTTCTGCACGGGGGGCAGATAGAGCAGAAAAGTGAGAAACAGGAACAGAAGCACAGGACTGAACAGTACGATGCCTATGACGAGGAAAGCTTTTTTCATGCAATGACGTGTGATAACTTCATGGTGTGACGGGATTGTAGAGAACGCGCCCTAATCATTTGCAAAGTAACATCTTTTTCTTGAAATCACCTACATACGGGCATTAAAAATGTTCTCTTTTACCGTTTCATTCGGTAAAACATGTTAAAGGATGACATTTTTACATTGATTGGCATTACCTTTGTAGATGTATTGAGGGAGGACATACATCCATGCCCCTCAAAACAATGACACCGTATTATTTACAACAAACAACATCGAAGAATTATGTCAACAGGAATTATCGTACTTTTGGCGCTGGTAGTGATTGCTGCCATCGCCGTATCTATCTACAACAACTTGGTAAAACTGCGCAATAACCGCGAGAATGCTTTTGCCAATATCGACGTGCAGCTGAAACAACGCCACGACCTGATACCGCAGCTGGTGGCTACAGTGAAGGGATATGCCACCCACGAGAAGGAGACACTACAAAGAGTGACCGACGCAAGAGCTGCCGCTATGGGGGCTGCCACCATCAACGACAAAATTCAGGCAGAGAATACACTGAGCAGTGCTCTGGCAGGACTGAAGGTGTCGCTGGAGAGTTATCCCGACCTGAAGGCCAACCAAAACTTCCTGCAACTGCAAGGAGAGATATCGGATATCGAGAACAAACTGGCGGCTTCACGACGTTTCTTCAACTCCACCACACGTGAACTGAACAACGCCGTGCAGACCTTCCCATCGAATATCCTGGCAGGAATGTTCGGCTTTAAGAAGGAACCCATGTTTGAAATCCCTCAAAACGACAGGGCTACACTGGAAAAGGCTCCTGAGATAAACTTCTAAAAAAGTATGAAATATGTAGGCATGCAAGCCCAAATCAGCAGGAATAACCGCATGAGCGCACTGCTGCTACTGATGTTTCCGCTGATTATTCTGGGCACTATCTGGGTGTTTCTTGCCCTGGTCAACTATCTGAGCAACGGCTATGTTGACCCCAATACGGGATATACGGTGAACCAACTGGATGCTGACACAGTGAACTACTACTTCCTCTCTTGCTTGCCATGGGTGCTGGGAGGAGTGGCTCTGTGGTTTGTCATTGCCTATTTTGGCAACACCACCATGATCAAAGCCGCCACAGGAGCACGCTCACTCAGCCGAAAGGAGAACCCAAGGGTGTATAACATCGTGGAAAACCTGTGCATGACCTGCGGAATGGACATGCCCAAAATCAACGTTATCGATGACCCACAACTCAACGCCTTTGCCAGCGGCATCAACAAAGCAACCTACACCTGTCTCTTATACACATCTGACGCTGCCGACGATATGCAGTGTGT
>CALZNR010000232.1 GCA_945827565.1 uncultured Prevotella sp. | reverse complement strand
ACACACTGCATATCGTCGGCAGCGTCAGATGTGTATAAGAGACAGCGATGGAGCAGCAGGCAATGATGGTACAGGTACGATGGAACATGTCTGCGTTCTCGAAAGAGCCCACAAAAATCTTCATCTCAGCCACAAAACCTGAGAAGCCCGGTAAGCCCAAGTTTGCCAAACCTGCAATGACATATCCAACACTCAAGAAAGGCATTATCTTCATCAATCCACCCAACTTGCGAACATCACGTGTGTGAGTTCTACCATAAATCATACCGATTAGGGCAAAGAACAATGCTGTCATCAAACCATGAGACAACATCTGAAGTATGGCACCTGTACATGCCGTTTTGGTCATCATCAGCAATGCAAAGAGCACCAAGCCACAGTGAGACACTGAAGAATATGCGTTGATGTATTTCAAGTCAGTTTGCACACAGGCAGACAATGCACCATAAACCACGGAGATGGTGGTAAGGATAAGGAACACCCATGCCAACTCCTGTGCAGCCTGTGGCAAAAGGTACATGGCAACACGGAAGCATCCGTAGCCTCCCAACTTCATCAGCACACCGGCATGAAGCATAGACACTGCCGTTGGAGCAGAAGCATGACCATCGGGCGACCATGTATGGAAGGGAAACAAGGCACCAAGCACACCAAATCCGATAAAGATGAATGGGAAGAATATCTTCTGGATGTCCACCGGAATATTGTTCATTGCTGCAATCTCATTCACATTCATTGTGCTGGCACCACTAAAGAAATAGATGCCCAAAATGCCGATAATAAGAAGCGCAGAACCACCCATCAGCATCAATGTAAGTTTCATGGCAGCATACTCTTTGTTGCCGCTACCCCATACACCGATAAGCAAATACATGGGAATCAGCGCCACCTCGTAGAACATAAACATGGTGAAGAGGTCGGTGCAGATAAAGAAGCCATATACACCCGAGGACAACAGTGTGAACCACAAAAAATATTCCTTGGTCATAGGTTTGAGCTGCCAAGAAGCAAAAGTACCCGTAAACACGATAATACTCGACAACAGCAACATCACTACCGAGATGCCATCTACACCCACAGAATAAGCAATATTCAGAGGTGCGAACCATGTGACACTGTATGTATAGAGCATGGTTGCGCTATTACCAGCGGCACGCTCTGATATAAAACTCACCGTAAGCCAAGCAGAGAGCAGAAGCAATGCACTGGCACCAACCACCATCACTCCACGCACTTGGTTGAGATTTCGAGCCAACCACAGTCCAAGCAGCATGAGCATGGGAATCAATACGAATAAACTTAAAACACTCATATTATTGTTTGTTTTTTTGTTTCACTTGAAGTTTGTTACATTGAGATTTCTCAATACGCTTGAACATAGTTATAATGCCACGGCCAGCAACACCAAGGTAAGAGCCACAGCACCCGTGATGAACCATATAGCATAATGACGCACATCACCACTCTGCCAAGAGCGTATGCTCTCCCCTGCCTCATTGGAACTCCAGGCGATAAAGTCGAAAGTTCCATCAATGATGTGGCGATCGAACCATGCGATGGGAGTAGAGATGCAACGGAAAATAATCTTATGGGTGACAAACATATACACCTCATCCATGTAGAAACGCTTGTATGCAGCCCTATGGAGTTTGGGGAAGGTCTTGTACAACTTTTCTGCAATGGGTTGACGCTCTCCCTTATATATATAGGTGGCAAGCAAGATGCTCACGATGGCAATCACTGTACTTGTAGCAGCTATGCTGGTGTTAAAGTGGATAGTGTAGTCCTTGCCGTTGGCTGTGACAAAGCTACCAAAACTTCCACCCCAGCCTGCAAAGCCTGCAATGGTGGTATAGATACCCACACCCACTGTAATGACACAGAGAATGATAAGAGGCAACGTCATGGTAAGAGGTGCTTCATGGGGCGTGTGCTTGGCATGCAACTCCTTGTTTTCAGTGCCCCAGAATATACCGTAATACAGACGGAACATGTAGAATGCCGTCATGGCAGCAACTCCTGTCATAATCCAACCTACCATGGGATGATAGTGGAAACATGCGGTGATGATTTCATCCTTTGAACTGAATCCAGAGAAGAATGGAATGCCCGCAATGGCAAGACAGGAAATAAGGAATGTGATGTGTGTTACAGGCATGTATTTGCGCAAACCACCCATGGTGGACATCTCATTGGAATGTACGGCATGGATGATACAACCCGCACCAAGGAACAAGCAAGCCTTGAACATGGCATGTGTGAACAAATGGAACATAGATGCCATATAGCCCAAAGAGCCATGCTCATCGATAACATCACCATGCTGTCCGGGAATACATACACCAAGTGCCACCATCATAAAGGCAATCTGCGAAATGGTTGAGAAGGCCAGCACACGCTTAATATCACTCTGTGCACATGCCACTGCGGCTGCATAGAATGCAGTGAAAACACCTACCACAACCACAATGCTTAAATGATTGGGGGCATATTCAATCCACAATGGGAAAAGGCGGGCAATCTGGAACACTCCGGCAACCACCATGGTGGCAGCATGAATCAGCGCACTGACAGGAGTGGGACCTTCCATGGCATCGGGCAACCAAATGTGTAGCGGGAACATGGCACTCTTACCAGCACCACCAATGAACATCAGCACCAATGCTGTGGGCAAGATAAAGCCACCGGCAGCCACAGCCTTTGCAGCATCGCAAGCAATGAATGGTGCTGCACCATCTGCCATTTGCAGATTCTCTACAAACGAGAAGCTGAACGACTGGGTGTAATATCCAAAAATAAGGATACCAATCAAGAAAAAGAGGTCAGCAAAACGGGTAACGATAAATGCCTTTTTAGAGGCTGCCACCGCAGCATGCAACGGATAGTAAAATCCGATGAGCAGATAAGAACTGACACCCACCAGTTCCCAAAAGAGATACATCTGGAAAATATTGGTGGCAAGCACCAAACCAAGCATAGACATAGTGAACAATGAAAGGAAAGCATAATAACGCTGGAAACCCTTTTCACCGTGCATATATCCAAAGGAATAGACATGCACCATCAAGCTCACTGTTGAGATAACTATCAGCATCATCACAGAGATGGGATCTAGCATGATTCCCAAATCAAAATTCAATGCACCCATAGGTAACCACGTAAAGTTGTATGGCACAATGGTGGCATAAGCACCATCTGCACAACGCGGTGCTGTAAAGTAAGCAAAGGCGGTGACGTATGAAAGCACCGTTACTGCTCCCAAAGAGGTAGTTCCAATTAAACCTGCTACCTTATGCGACAATCTCATGCCTGCCAATCCCAATACCAAGAAGGAAAGGAAAGGAAGCAAAAGAATGAGAAAAACATAACTATATTCCATAGAGCACATTAAAATTTCATATTTTCAATACTTTCAACACTGTCACTCTTGAAGCGACGATACACATTCAGAATAATCGCAATGGCCACCGCACTCTCAGCAGCACTCACGCCTATAGAGAAAAGAGTCATAAAGAACCCTTCGAAAGCATCAGGATATAGCCTGTCTCTTATACACATCTGACGCTGCCGACGAT
>CALZNR010000231.1 GCA_945827565.1 uncultured Prevotella sp. | reverse complement strand
TTTGAGGGATTGCCCACCGTGCTCATTGAGTCGCTCATGTTGGAAAAGCTTATCATATCGAGCGATTGTCCCACAGGGCCACGTGAAATACTCAAGAATGGCAAGGCAGGCGTGTTGGTGCCCGTAGGCAATCATCTGCTCTTTGCCGATGCCATCCAGCGCCTGCTGTCCGACATCAAGCTGCAGTCTGCAATCATCAAGGAAGTGAGAAAGCACAAAAAAGTGTTTCTGGCAGATAGAAGTATTTCTGCTCTGGAGCAGCTGTTCTGAGGAGTGGGGGGCGGTAGAAGCAGAGCGATTGCCTTGTTCACTGCTTGGGCGTTAACTATCGCCCAACAGTTGTTCTATTTTCTCTATGGATAATTTGGTGATGTCAGAGATGCTTTCTACAGACATTCCACTGCTTTTCATGTTCAGTATAATCTCACGCATGCCTTCTGCTCTTCCCTCTGCTCTTCCCTCTGCTCTTCCCTCTGCTCTTCCCTCTGCTCTTCCTTCTGCTCTTCCTTCCATTTTAGCAGTATCAAGCACATCGTTTTGCACCATGATGTCGTCCACGTGGGCGTCGTATGCGCGTCGCTCTTTGTCGGTCATGGTCATATACAGCAGTCGCTCTTTGGCCTCTCTCAGTCCGGGAGTGGAGGTATTGTCCTTGATGCGGTTGTTCTTCAGATAGTCCAGCCATTCTTCGATGGGTGTGGTGGCAACATCGTTAAACTCATTGACGCGTATGATGTAATATTCCGGGAAAACATCGGCGGGAGCCTTCATCTTTATTTCGTTGGCTTCTTTGGAGTTCACTTCCAATGTGTCTCCAGTATGCACTCCGGTGAACACTGTTCTGCCGTGGTATAGGTAGTCGTTGCCCTTGCCCAAGTCGAAATAAACGATGTTGATAGAGTACACCTTCTTCACCTTGTCGTATTTGTTGCCGATTTCGATGTGTTCGGTAATGGCCTTCGACACTCCGTAGAGCATACGTTGCAGGTAATAGAGTTGTCGGGTGAGTTGCACCTCTACAATGATGATATCTCCCTTGTCGTTTTTTGCCTTGATATCTACCCTGTTGAATTTGTCGGCGGCACTTTCTTGGTTGCCTTCGCTTTCTAGAATCTCCACTATCTTCACCTGTTCACCAGTCATCACGGTAATCAGTCCTTCCAGTACGGCAAAGTTGGCTTTGTCGCGCAGCATGCGCTTCACTGCCCAGTCAAATCTGATATACTTGTTGCTCACTTCCATATTGTTCCAGGGTTTAGTTGTACGTTTCTGTCTTCTCCTCTTTCTTCTGCAGAAGATGTGGGGAGGTGTGTTCCACCTCTTTTGCAAAGTTAATTAGTTTCTCTGAAACTTGCAATCATCATCTAAAAATTTTGTGCAGGACAGTGGTCTCATTCACCAACCATTTTGATGCTTATTGCATACCCGAAAGGTTGAACAATTTATCCAATGTATAGGTGACATAGTCTATGGGTGAGGCCTTGTATATTTTAGGGAATTGTTGGCGCAGTGTTTCCTTGTCTGGGTATTGTGATTTGTTGAGTCTTTTGCTTTGTCTGCCTCTAAGACAGCGCCATTGGTAGTTGTTAAGTTGCAGTGTTTGTGCCACATATTGCTGTATGGCGCATATCTCTGCCAGATCAGCCTTCTGCAGTGCTTCGTTGCTCACCTTATTGGCGTGTTGCCGGAAGGAATTGAGTTTTTGGGGCACTTCGCATATCTTACCTTGCCTTGCGATGTCGAACCAGAAGAGCCAGTCGCCCGAATGACGGTATTGCATGAATTGCGGGTTGACGTGTTCGGCGCACTCTTTCCGGAACACCACCATCGAGGCATTGTACATCAGGTTCTTGAACACCATGCGCTGCAGACAGAACTGATGGCTATCGTAAATTCCCGGAGTGTGGAAGCGTTTGGTCTCATCCCACGAATAGGGGAGCGGTTTGCCATGTTCGTCAATCATGGTGCTCCACGAGAAGGCCATGACAGCTTGCGGTGTTTCGGTGAGTGGCTCCATCAGTATTTTCAGAAAATCAGGGTGTGCCACGTCGTCACTTTCAGCAATCCATATGTAATCTCCCTGTGCCAGTGTCAGTCCCTTTTGCCATTGCAGGAAGGTATTTCCAGAGTTCTCCTTGTTGATGATAACGTGGCTTACACGCTCGTGCTGTGCATAGCTCTGCATGATTTCTGCACTTTCGTCTCCCGATGCATCATCAAGCATAATTACCTCAATGTGGGGGTATGTCTGTCCAAGCACACTCTCTATGCGCTCTTGCAGAAAGGGCGCATGGTTATAGCCAGGGATGATGACGGAAACGAGGGGAAGGGAGTTCATAATCAAAAATTATTGGTAAAAACTCAAGCGAGTTTCAATCAGTTGCTGTGAATCAAGAATGGTGTGTAGTTTGTTTGAACAATTAGACACCATCTGTTTTTGGAGTTGTATATCAGATTTGAGATTCATGATACAGTTGCAGAATTCTTCCTCTTTGTCTGCAATAAAACAGTCAGAGCCGTTTGTTAGTGGCAATCCTTCACATCCTTTCGATGTTGTGACAATAGGAGAAACAGCAGCCATGGCATCCAATATCTTCATTCGCATTCCACTGCCGATACGGATGGGCACGATGGTAATTTTTCCATTGATAAAAGAGTGTACATCTTCGATAAAACCTGTAAATTGGACTGAAGAGCATTTTGAATTTATGAGCTGTTTGATGTCTTTTTCCCATTTGCCAACGACATAAATATTGTCGTTAAATCCTCGCCTTTTTAGTATAGGCCACACCCTTTGTGTAAACCAAAGTATGCCGTCTGCGTTGGGAAAGTGGTTGCCTCCACCTAAGAACACTAAATCGCGACATTCTCGAAAACTGAGATTGCTGATAGTCTTGTTAGCATTGGTCAATGCTGGAGACGTATATATATTTGTGTTGGGGAGATAACGGTGAAGAATATTCTTGTCTGTTTCGGTCAGAACAATGATGTCATCAAAATGTGACAACATGGCTAATTCTCTGTCTTTTTCTTTCTTGAAGAGCACTTCGTCATCAATTGTTCGGTTTTGAAACAGGGACAGTTCGTTCTCATTTCTGATAAATCTGAGTTCATGATGTACAAATACTTTCCTTACATTTTCAGGGAGTACATAAATTAATGGCAGGTATTCGTAGAATTCAACTTGAACCATGTCAAATCCCTCCCTGCTCTTATTGTGTATATATTGTAAAAAACCTGAATTGATGTCCGAACTGGATTTAAACAAGGTTGAATTCTGTCGTACAAAATCACTCAGTTCCTGATCCTCTTTTGAGACAGATTGCGTAATGACCTTTGAGTTATATTTTTTGATGAGTCGTGCTTCTTTACGCTGCATAGAGCGTCGCAGAAATTCATAAAATGAATATTTGCGCTTGTCTTTTTTCGAGAATTCAGGCAGGGAAGGCCTCAAGGATTGTTTATCTGTATAACATTCAATCTTTACGTTGTTCCATATTTTTTGTAACTCTGAGGCGTTTTTCTTCTCCTCAGTACGGTGAGTATACCTGTCTCTTATACACATCTCCGAGCCCACGAGACAGGCAGAAATC
>CALZNR010000230.1 GCA_945827565.1 uncultured Prevotella sp. | reverse complement strand
TACACACTGCATATCGTCGGCAGCGTCAGATGTGTATAAGAGACAGGTGTTGTATGAGTGGTTAAAATAAAACTGTTTCGTCAAAAATCCATCTCCATATCATTCTCCTCGTTCCAAAAGGCGTCCAAATCTCGCCGGTCTTTCTTGGTGGGTCGTCCTGTGCCACGTGCCCTGTCCACAAAACCGCTGATGCGTATCATCTCCAGCAGTTCGTACTGGCTTTGTGGTGTCACGTTTTCGTATATCTCTGGCAGCAGTTTGGCACCCACCCTCATCTCAATGGCTTTGAGCACCTTGAAAGAGTAGGTGACGGGCGATTTGCGCACACTCACGGTATCGCCCACCTTGACCATTCTGGATGGCTTGGTGTTGGCACCGTCAATGGTCACCCTGCCGTTTTTGCAGGCATCGGCGGCCAGGGAGCGTGTCTTGAAGATGCGTGCTGCCCACAGCCATTTGTCTATTCTTGCCTCTTTTGTCTCTTTGTCCATCTTTGTCAGGATGATGTGGTTGTTAAGTATGGTGTGCTGCTATCCCTTTTTCTTGTTGAAGGCGTTCATGGTAAAATCCACGCCGCAGAGCACAAAACTCTTGATGATTTCTGTGGCCTCCTCTATCTTGGGTTGCAGCGCCTGCATCTCTTCATCGTCAAACCTTCCCAATACCCATTGTATCTGCATTCCGCGCGGAAAGTCGTTGCCTATGCCCACACGCAGTCGGGCGTAGTTTTGTGTGCCCAGCACCTGCTGTATGTGCCCCAGTCCGTTGTGTCCGGCGTTGCTTCCAGAGGGCTTCAGTCGCAGTGAGCCCAGGGGGAGTGCCAGGTCATCTACCACCACCAGGAGGTGCTCCAAGGGTATGTTCTCTTGGTTCATCCAGTAGCGCACGGCATTGCCGCTGAGGTTCATAAAGGTAGAGGGCTTGAGCAGAAACACCTTGCGCCCCTTGATGCTTGTTTCTGCCACGAAGCCGTAACGCTTGTCTGCAAAATGAATATTGGACGCCTTCGCAAGGGCGTCCAATACCATAAATCCTGCGTTGTGACGGGTACCGGCGTATTCGTCGCCGATATTGCCCAGTCCCACAATCAAGAACTTCTCCATGCCTTAGGCGCTGATTATTTTGCAGCAGCAGCGGCAGCAGCCGATCTTGAAGCACGTGTAGCCTTCACAGAGCATACGATAACCTCGGCGGGTGTAGCCAGCTCTAAGCCTTCGAAGTGGAGTTGACCCACCTTGATGCTCTTGCCCAACTGGAGCTCGGTAACGTCGATTTCCAAGGTCTCGGGGATAGCCTTGTAAGGAGCCTTTACATTGATCTTGCGGATAGAGAGATTGATACGACCACCGTCGCGCACACCCTGTGCCAAACCGTTGAGTTTTACGGGGATACCCACCACGATAGGCTTCTCCTCAGTCACCTGATAGAAGTCCACGTGCAGCAGAGCGTCTGTCACGGGGTGGAACTGCAATTCCTTCAGAATGGCCTTGCACTCTTTGCCGTCAATGACAAGGTTTACCACATATACATGGGGGCTGTAAATAGCCTTGCGGAGCTCTGCCATGGGAGCCAGGAAAGCAAGTGCCTC
The DNA here is from genome assembly GCA_945827565.1 of uncultured Prevotella sp. Taxonomy (GTDB): domain Bacteria; phylum Bacteroidota; class Bacteroidia; order Bacteroidales; family Bacteroidaceae; genus Prevotella. The sequence continues at coordinate 2,021 of CALZNR010000230.1, read as the reverse complement.
GGGAGCACCGTTCTCGCCCTTTGCTTCACCATAGAGGTTGCAGGGAATCAATCCTTCACTACGCGCAATTTTTGAGGCCTTCTTGCCAAGGTCGGTGCGCACCTTACCTGATACACTGATTTCTTTCATAACTGTAGTGTGTTACTCTAAATTAAGTTTTTTGTTGCGTTGCTTAATTCACCATCACACGAAAACTATTCGGGTGCTCGAAAAAGCGGTGCAAAGGTACACATTTGTTGGAAATTACACAACTTTTTCAATCATTTTAGCAGTATTTGTGGATTATTTCAGAGAGAAAACTGCTGAGATTCAGTTTTTTTGCATAACTTTGCAAGCGATTGAAACGGCATTACGGCAGAAGAACATGAAAGAGTGAACAGGCGATAGTGCCCGAAGACAAAGATTAGAGAATCGACAAACCCAAACACCACTCAACACAACAATACAGAGGTATGATCAACAGAGAACTGATAAGAATAAAGATAGTGCAGCTCGTTTATGCGTACTATCAGAACGGAAGCAAGAACATCGATTCTGCTGAGAGAGAATTGTTCTTCAGTCTTGAAAAAGCCTATGACCTTTACAATATCCTTCTCTCACTCATCCCCGCCATCACCCGGGAGGCACAGAAGCACTTGGAGATAGCGCAGTCCATCGCAAGGCGCGAACAGGCAGAGGAGCCCTCTGCCAAGTTTGCCATGAACCGCTTTGCCCTGCAGGTAACTGACAATAAGATGCTCAACACCTTCATGGAGAAGCAGGAGCATACGTGGAGAGACGAGCCGGAGTTTATCAAGAAACTCTACGACCTGATAGTGGCAAGCGAGACCTATCAGAACTACATGGCAAGCAAGGAAGACTCTTATGAAGACGACAGGGAGGTGTGGCGCAAGCTGTATCGCACCCTGATACAAGACAATGCCGACCTGGATGCCCTGCTGGAAGAGTGGAGCCTTTATTGGAACGACGACAAGGAGGTGGTAGATACCTTTGTGCTGAAAACCATCAAGCGATTCAATCCCAGCAATGGAGAAGAGCAGGAACTGCTGCCCGACTTTGACGGCGAGGACGACAAGGAGTTTGCACGAGCCCTGTTCAGAGCCTCCATCCTGAATGCCAACGAATACCAGCGCTTTATGAGCGAAGCCTCACGCAACTGGGACTTCAGTCGCCTGGCATACATGGATGTGGTGCTGATGCAGATAGCCATTGCCGAGATGATGAACTTTCCCAATATCAGCATCAATGTCACCATCAACGAGTATGTGGACATCGCCAAGATATACAGCACACCACGCTCTGGCGGATATATCAACGGTATGCTCGATGCCATTGCACGCCACCTGATACACACGGGCCAGCTGCTCAAGCATATCGACGACCCAAAAGACAGGAAACTGAGCATGAAGATACTGGAGAAGCCGCTCGGCAAGAAGACTGGTGCAGCGCAAGAGGCGGCACAGGATGCAGCAGAGGAAGTGCAGAGCCCCTCAGACACTGACGCAGAGAAATAAAAATATTCAATAACCATGGTGTGCCCCGCGCACCCTCAAACGTAACAACAAACATGACAACAGCAATTACATGCGCTGCACAGGCAGCAAACGGAGGCGGATACTCAATGATCATTATGATGGTGGCTCTCTTTGCCATCATGTGGTTCTTTATGATTCGTCCGCAGCAGAAGAAACAAAAGGAAATACAGAAATTCCAGAACTCGCTCACCGAAGGCACTCCCGTGGTTACTGGCGGCGGCGTGTATGGCACCGTGAAAAGAATAGACCTTGCCACCAATACCGTGGAAGTGGAAGTGGCCAAAGGCGTGGTGGTGCGTGTAGATCGCGGTTATGTGTTCAAGGATATGGCAAGCACACAGAAGCAAGCCTGATAAAACAACATGGACATCTTGCTGAGAGCATACTCTAAAGTCAGGAACTTCTTGTTGAGAATCATCAACAAGGAGTTTCTGATTTTTTTGTTCTTTTTCGCACTCGCAGGTGTCTTCTGGCTCCAACTCACAC
>CALZNR010000229.1 GCA_945827565.1 uncultured Prevotella sp. | reverse complement strand
ACCCTGCTGCCCGAGGGTAGCGAAAACGGAGCACCCTATGCACTGATATGCACCGATGTGGCAGGAAAGAAGGTGTATCTGTCGTGGCTCTCGCCAGAACCTGTCAACGGATACTACGACGACTTTGAGGCACACGAAGACTTTACCATCAACTCACCAGGCAATATAGGATGGTCGTACGTGGATGGCGACAACCAATACAACTACACCTGGGCAGCCTGTAACTTCCCCAACATGGGACAGAAGATGGCATTCATCGTGATGAACCCCTCCAGCACCTCGCCTGCCACCGACGAGAACCCCAACTTCAAACCCTACTCGGGCAAGAAGATGCTGGTGGACTTCTGCGCCGACAACGGACAGAACAACGACTATATCATCTCGCCCCAACTGAAGTTTGACGAGGATTTTACCATCAGCTTTCAGGCCCGCAGCTACACTGTAACCACCACCATACCCATGGAGCGCATACGTGTGGGCTACTCGGTGAAATCGATGCGACCCTCTGACTTTGTATTTGTCAATGAGGGCAACTACGTGGAACTGCCCACCGAGTGGACACTGCTGCAATACACCATCCCCAAGGATGCCAAGTATGTGTGCATCAACAGCGTGAGCCAAGATGCCTTTATGCTGATGATCGACGACATCTACATTGGCACCAACAGAGTGCGCCCAGGCATAGCTCCCATGAAGGCCGCCTCTAACAAGGTGACAGGATTCAACATCTACCGCAACGGCGAGAAAGTGAACACCTCGCCAGTGAGCGTGGTGCGCTACATGGACGAGGTGCCCGACTATGCCACCTACGCATATACCGTGAAGGCTGTGCTGGCCGACGGCAGTGAGAGCGCGGCATCTGAAGTGCTGCAGGTGGAGGTGGCAGACACCCGACTGCTGCCCTTTGAGGACGACTTTGAAACATGGACACTCGACTCTGCCAAATGGGAGTGCACCAACCTGGCAGGAGGAAAGTCCAGATGGAAGGTGGACTACAAGGCGTATGGACTTACTGATGCCGCAGCCACCTACGGATGGTCAAACGTGACCGACTACAACGACGCCCTGAGCACCCGCGAACTGAAGACAAAAGACCGCACCAACACCTGGCTGCGCTTTAACCTGCAACTGGAGAATGAGCAGGTGAGGAACGTGGATGCCCTGTACGTGGAGGTGACCTCTGACAATGGCGCCACATGGAATCAGGTGGCACGCTTTGACAACCGCGAGGGAGAATACTCATGGCGACAGAAAAAGTATGACCTGAGCAGTCTGATAGACAACGACCTGTTTAAGGTGCGCTTCCGCGCAAAGGGTGGCAGCGCCTACTACATAGACTATTGGTATGTTGACGACGTCAAGGTGTGGAACCCCGACTGGAGCAAAGCTACCGTGAACGTGAAGAAAAACGGCACACCCGTGGCAGGATGCACCGTGAAGATGAACTCGGTGAGCGGAGACGAGAGCACATTCACCACAGACGACAACGGCAGCATACAGATAGACAAACTGGAGAAAGACACCATACTGGTGCAGGTGGAAGTGGATGGCTGCAACTACTACTGCCAGAAATGGACTGCCATGGATGAGGAGAATGTGCTGAACATCAACCTCACGGCTCCGCAAGTGAGCCTGAGCACCACCGACATCGTGGCAGAACAGGCGGCAGAAAGCAAATCGCAACAGCAGTTTACACTGACCAACAATGGTAGCGGCGACCTGAAATGGACACTGACACAGAAACCCACCGAAGCAAGCAGCAGCGACCTGCTGTTTACAGAATGTACTTCATGGAACACATCGGGCGACCTGCAAAACGGCATCGCCTTCGATGGAGAATACTACTACACCACCTCGTCGGTGTATCTGAACAAGTTCTGGAAATACGACAGGACAGGCAAGCTGGTGGAACAGTTCTATCTGGACAACCTGTATTACCACCTTTACAACATGACCTATGACGGCAGGTATTTCTATGCCAGCGACGGACTGAACAGAATATTCAAGATGGACTTTGACCAAAAACGCGTGATAGACGTTATCACCGTGACAGAACAGCCCAGCCTGAAAATATACCACTGCTCCTGGGACCCCAAGAACAAGGGATTCTGGGTGGGCAGCACCAACAACATTGTGCTCATCGGTACCAACGGCAAGCAGAAGACAAAGCTCACCAACTTTACCGAAACAGAGAGTATTGCCGTGGTGGGCTCTGCCTACGACGACGTGACACCAGGCGGACCCTACCTGTGGCTCGCTGACGAAACAGCTGCCAACGCCAACATGATTGACTGCATTATGCTGAGACAGTACAGTCTGCGCACCATGACACTGACCGACGTGAAGCATGTGCTCAACGACGTGCCGGGATATGTGGTGGGCAACGCTTCCATGGGACGCAACTACGTGTGTGGCATCTATGCCTCGCCTGATATCAACAAGGGCAGGATGACACTGATTGGCGTGCTGCAACAATCGCCCACCCTTATCTTCAACTACACCCTGGCAGAGACCACCAACTGGATGGACTTCTCGCCCCACCACGGCATACTGGCTCCGGGCGAACAGCAGACATTCACAGTGAACTACGACGCACTGCAGATGGCTCAGGGCGACACACGCACTGCCACGGCACTGCTCACCACCGTGCCCAACGTGGGCGACTATCCCATCACCTTTACGCTGAAAGCCAACGAGGCTGCCGCCTATCCACGTCCGCAGATGCTGCAGGCCACCACACAGGGAGCCAATGTGGCACTGGAATGGCAAGCCGGCAGCAACACACAGCAACCCCAGGGATATGAGGTGTGGCGCAACGGCGAGCGCATTGCCGCCGGCATCACCGCCACTACCTACAACGACGAGATGCTGGTGCGCGGCAACTATACATATAAGGTGAAGGCAACGTATGCCGACAATAACACCTCAGCCTACAGCGACTCTGTGGTGACACAGGTGGTGGAGGGAGCTCCCTTCTATGCACCCACCTCACTCACAGCCCAGTGTGCAGACAACCGCCATGTGACACTGAACTGGCTGTCGCCACTGGCCCATGCCACCGAAGCCGACACCATGAGCTGGTCGAAAGGGGCACACCACGACCAGGTGGGTATGAGCGAGGGTGCCTACTTCTACGCTGCACACCAATATACCCCTGAAGACCTGGTGAACTATCGCAACAAAACCATACGCGCCGTGGGCATACAGCTGGTGAACCCAGTGACCTATCTGACCCTGCACATCATTAAGAACGGCACCACCATATACAAGCAGGTGTATGAGGGCGACATACCCTACGACGGCACATTCACCGAGGTGACACTGAACCAAGCACTCACCATCGATGCCAATGCCACCTATCTCTTTGCCTTCCAACTGATGCACGATGCGGGCATACAACCCCTGGGCATAGACCAAAGCACCACCACTGACGGCAAGGGCAATCTGCTCTCTACAGACGGAACGGAGTGGTTTACGGCTCTCAACGTGGGCATCAACGGCAACTTCAACATCAGCGTGCTGCTGGATGGGGCAGATGCTGGTGCAGAAAAGGCACCCGAGGGACTGTCTCTTATACACATCTGACGCTGCCGACGATATGCAGTGTGTAG
>CALZNR010000228.1 GCA_945827565.1 uncultured Prevotella sp. | reverse complement strand
ACACACTGCATATCGTCGGCAGCGTCAGATGTGTATAAGAGACAGATTATACTCAACGCCCTCTGCTCGGCTTTTGCCTCACTGATGACACGCGGACTGAGCAGGCGTGTGGATGTGTTTGTGGGCACAGGCTACAGTCTTGCCCTGGGCGGTGCACTGCGCATGGTGCCAGCCTTGTTCATGGGGGCCACCCTGCCCCGCATCACCCCCTGGGGTATCACCATACTGGCCATGCTCACCGCCATCTCTACCATTGGCTTTGTGCTCTACAACAAGCTCATCATCTGCAATCCAGTGGGCAAAGTGGCAATATACAACTCGCTCATCCCAGTGACAGGCGCCGTGACCTCGTGCCTGTGTCTGGGTGAAACGTTTTATTGGAAGTATGTTGTGGCGGGGGCGCTTGCCACCCTGGGCATCTATCTTATCAACAAGGGGAAATAAAGTCCAGACAGGTACGCTCCACCGTGTAGGGGCGCACCTTGGTGTTTGCCACCTCTACGTGGGCGGGATGCACGGCATACGCCTTGAGGGCTGCCTCATCGGTCAATGTACTGTCGAGCATCACATCGCAGTTGGAGGAATCCAAACGGCCATCAATATGCACCTTGACGTCTAACAAACCGGGAACTACACCCAGCAAAGCCTCCAAGCCCTGCTTGATGCCCTGCTTCACCTCTTGCTTCTGCTGCTCTGTGAGTTGTGGATTGAGTTTCCAAAGAATGATGTGTTTAACCATTGTTGTGTATATATTTAGTGAAACAACTGATTGAAATTCGCTTTTTGACTGCCTTCCGTTCAATTACCGTTCAACTGCTGCCTGCCTTTCTGCCGACCCGCCATCCAAGGCAGTACAAGGACTGGGACCACAGCCGTTGAAAAGAAAAAAGGTTAAAAGTGTCTCACGACAGTTTTAACCCTTATTTTCTAACTAACTTATTATCAACTATTCATTACTCGTTCAATTCCAATACTTTCTCTGTGTATCTCATGCAATTCTCCCAGCCTCTCACGAGATAAAGGAGAACACGCGATTCTTTGATTTGTTCTTCTGAGTGCAAAGATATGACTAAGTGGATAATCCTGCTGAAATTTGTCACAAAAAAATAACGTAAACGTTTGCGGTTTTTCATTTATTTTCGCTAATTTTGCTTGATTGCAATCAGGTAGGTTCTATCAATTAGCTTTGATGGGATTTTGTTCTATCTTCGAGCAGATTTATTTGTAAGGTCGCAGCAGCATAGCGAGCTATGGTGCAAGGACTTACAAATAAAGATACCGAAGAGAGGGCAAAAGACCGCAAAGGTAATTCAAAAAAAAAGATAAAAACAACCCTTTCATAATCTACAGCGAAAGGTCAAGAAAAAACTCGCTATTCATTAACCGCTATGACATTAGGAAAACACAGATGTTCACTGAAGGATTTGGCTTCGGAACTGGGGGTGAGCGTTGCTACCGTGAGCCGCGCACTGCGCAACAGTTCGGAGATTAGCAAGGAGATGCAGACAAAGGTGAAAGAGCTGGCCCGCAAATGGAACTACCGTCCCAACCCATTTGCACAGAGCCTGCGCAAGGAGGCACCCAAGATTATAGGGGTGGTGCTGCCCAACCTTGTGAGCCACTACTACGCCTCGGTGCTTGACGGAATAGAGGAAGAGGCGGCACGTGCCGGCTACTCGGTGATAAGCGCCAACAGCCACGAGGACTGCAAGGCAGAGGCGCTGGCAATAGACAACTTCATAGGTCTGCACGTGGAGGGCATCATCGCCTGCCTGGCACAAAACACGACCGACTACTCCCACTTTGAAGAAATCAACGATATGGGCATCCCCCTTGTGTTCTTTGGGCGCACCTGCCTCTCGGACAAGTTCTCATCGGTGAAAGCCAATGGCGACGAGGCGGCACAGATAGCCACACAGCACCTGATAGACACAGGCAGCAAGCGCATTGCCTTCATAGGCGGACCCAACAACCTGGACATGGTGACACGGCGCAAACACGGCTATCTGGAGGCACTGAGAGAGAACCGCATCCCCATAGACCGCAGCCTGGTGATATGCGACAAGATAGACTACCAAGTGGCTCTGCGCAATGTGACGGAGCTGCTACAAGGCTCCAACCGCCCGGATGCCATCCTGGCCTTCAACGACATCATCACCTTTGCGGCATTTACCGCCATCAAGCAACAGAAACTGCACATTCCGCAAGACGTGGCACTGATAGGCTTTACCGATGATGTGCACGCAGAATATGTGACCCCACGCCTCTCTGCCATTGTAGATAGGTCGCAGCAAATGGGACAGACGGCATGCCGCCTGCTACTGGGCAACATCAACGGCGACAAGAACATCTACCGCAAGATTGTGCCACAAAAACTGGTAATCAGGGAATCATCGGCCAAGAACAATGCCGAGACTTAGCACTCGCGATAGAAGTCTAAGGCCTGGAATATCTCTTCCTTAGAGGCTGTTTGGTTGATGCGAATGTCGCCCACCTCGCCAAGCAGCGTGAAGTTGATGGTGCCCGAGGTATTCTTCTTGTCGTGGGTCATCCATTCGAGCAGTTCCTCGTAGTCGTTGCAGGTAAACGCCATCTTGCCGTAGTGCTCCTTGATGTAGTTCACCGTTTGGTACATCTTCTCTGCGGGGAAGCCCGTCTTCTGCACGCTCAAGTAGAGTTCGCAAATCATTCCCCATGCCACGGCATAACCATGAAGCACGGGGGTGCGTTTCAAGGCAAACGACTCGAAGGCATGGCCTGCAGTGTGGCCCAGGTTCAGCGCTTTTCTGATGTCTTTCTCCGTTGGATCGGCCTCCACAATGCGCTCCTTCACTGCCACCGAGCGTGCCACCATACCGCGCAGTGCATCCAAATCGGGGCGATGAATGTCAAACGCCAGCAGTTCTGCCCATGCCTCTGTGGTGCTTATCAGTCCATGCTTCAGCATCTCGGCATAGCCCGAACACAGGTTTTCCTGATCCATGGTTTGCAGAAACACCGTGTCGAGTATCACGCTGGCAGCATTGTTGAACACACCAATCTCGTTTTTCAGTCCGCCCCAGTTGATACCCGTTTTTCCGCCCACCGAGGCATCTACCATAGAGAGCAGGGTGGTGGGAATATTGATATAGGTGATGCCACGCTTGAAGGTGGATGCAGCAAAGCCTCCGAGGTCGGTCACCATACCTCCGCCAAGGTTGACAAGCAGGGAATGACGGGTGCCTCCGCCAGTGCCCAGCGCACTCCACACCTGTCCCAACGACTCTATGTTCTTATGACTGTCGGTGGCACCGATGGTGATTACCTGCGCCCCCTCCAGGCATCCCGTTTGCCGGGCAAGGGGCAGACACAGCTGCACGGTGGTATGGTCGGTCAGTACAAAGAGCTTGTCGAACTGGCACAGGCTCATGGCGTGCTGCAATGCCTGCGTAAGGTTGTTGGATATAATGACTTCTTGTTTCTGCATGATTGACAATCGTTTGATGTGTTCGGATGTGCAAATTTACACATTTTCCCTGAATAGCGTGCTACACCGTAGGTTTTTAGCCCGTTTAAATGCGCCGAATGCTGTCTCTTATACACATCTCCGAGCCCACGAGACAGGCAGAAATC
>CALZNR010000227.1 GCA_945827565.1 uncultured Prevotella sp. | reverse complement strand
GCTGTGCATCACCACCTCTACTTCTCGCAGGTTGTTGCTCACCAATGTAGAGCCGCTGCTCACGATATCAAAGATACCATCAGCCAAGCCTATGCCAGGAGAAATCTCCACGCTACCGTTGATAACATGGATGTCTGTCTGGATTCCATTCTGCTGCATAAACTGTCTCAGGATGTTGGGGTAGGAGGTGGCTATCTTCTTGCCGTTAAACCATTCCAGTCCGGGGTAGTCTATTTCTTTGGGAATGGCAAGCGACAAGCGGCATTTGCTAAAGCCCAGACGCTCTATCACATTGGCATCTTCACCGCGTTCGACAAACTCGTTTTCGCCCACCACTCCAAGGTCGGCCACACCACTTGCCACGCATTGTGGAATATCGTCGTCGCGCAGATATAGCACTTCCAATGGAAAATTAGAAGCCTGCACCAGCAAGGTTCTTTTGGTTGCGCTCACTTTGATATCTGCCTCTGTGAGCAGATTGATGGTATCCTCAAACAAGCGTCCTTTCGACTGTACTGCAATTCTTAACATAATGGTTTCTTTATTGTTTTTTGAAAAAGTGTGGCAAATTTAATCATAAATAGGCAAATGTGCAAGAAAATGAGTACTTTTGCAATCAAATTGTAACGACAATGAGCCTCAGAGGTATAGAAAGTGTATGGATATGTGTGTTTGTCCTTGGGTTGGTGGCATCGTGTGCACAGCGCAAGGAGCAGAGCATTGCCACACCCTGGGGTGAAGTGCTGATGGAAGATGGTGCTTCCAACAGCGACAGTACAGCCTTGGCTGATACCTTTGACTTGCCCCAGATACAGGCTGGTGGTGAATTGATAGCTGTGACCATGAACGGTCCTGCCACCTGTTTTGACTACAAGGGGAAAAAACTGGGCACGCAGTACCTGCTTTGTAACCGCTTTGCCGAGAAGATGGGGGTGGCTGTAAGGGTGGAAATCTGCAGAGACACCTTTGAAATGCTGCGAAAGGTACAGCTTGGAGAGGCAGACTTGCTGATGTTTCAGATGCCTCGCACACTGGTGTCGCAGGCAAATGTGCAGTTAGGCGATACTCTCCCGTCATTGGTGCCATGTGGTGCTACAGTGGATTCGTGTGCCACCTCATGGGTGGTGAACAGTGAGAAGAAACAGCTTATTGCGGCGCTCAATCAATGGTATCAGCCTTCTCTTGTGGCGCAGGTGCAGCAAGAAGAGCGCTATCTGCTCAGTACCAATAGTGTGCGCCGCCGTGTGTATGCTCCTATGCTCAATCGTGGCAAGGGAGTGATTTCTCGCTACGACCATCTGTTTATGACCTACAGCATGAATATCCGATGGGATTGGCGGCTCATGGCAGCCCAGTGCTATCAAGAATCTACCTTTGACCCACGTGCCAAATCGTGGGCTGGTGCCTGCGGACTGATGCAGATTATGCCATCTACGGCCAACTTGCTTGGTCTGCCCATGGCAAGAATATATGATCCAGAAAGCAACATCGAGGCAGCATCGCGTTATTTGGCCATGCTGGAGCGCAGGTTTTCTGATATCCGTCTGCGCTCTGAACGGCTCAAGTTTGTGCTGGCTTGCTATAACGGAGGCTACAACCACATCCGCGATGCCATGGCTTTGGCTCATCGTGATGGCAAGGATACGCAACGCTGGAGCAATGTGGCACATTATGTGTTGCTGCTTTCTTCACCTCAGTATTATAACGATCCCATGGTGCGCTATGGCTACATGCGAGGTTCTGAAACGGTGGATTATGTTGAACGCATCATGCAACGGTGGCAGTCGTACCGAGGAGTCAGGGTGGCTCATCCCTCCTTTGGGATGATACAGCCCCAAAAAGCAGTGAAGAAGGGGCGTTTCACTCGCAGGAAGAGCCATCCGGAACCCGCAACCGCTACACCGTGATTTCTCCGCGTATGCTCTTCAGCATGTATGCTCTCACGGTGTCAGCGTCATCGTATCTTGCTTGCAGATACATCAATTTGGTCACTGCGCTTTCTACAGTGCTGTCGTAACCGCTCAGCACACCAGCCGATTTCAGTTGGTACCCCGTGTCATACCGACCCATCTCCACTGTGCCAGCCATGCACTGACTGATGTTTACCACCACCTTGCCACGCAGCGTGGCCTCGCGCAGGGCATTGGTGAGCCACACTTTTTGTGGAGCATTGCCACTGCCGTAGGTGCGCATCACAATGGCACGTAGATTGGGGGTGGCAATGATGTGACGCACCAAATCTTCGCGGATGCCAGGAAAGAGAGTAAATACGATCACGTTGTTGTCCATCCTGAAGTGGGGGGTCATGGGCTTGCTGAAATCAGGCTTCAGTATCACATGGTCGTTGTAGGTGATGTTGACACCCGCCTCTACAAGATGTGGAAAGTTGAAACTTTCAAAGGCATTAAATTCATCGGCACTCTGTTTGGTGGTTCGGTTGCCTCTCAGCAGATGACCGTTGAAGTATATGCCCACCTCGGGCACGCAGGCAGTGCCGTCGTGCTTCTTGGCAGCGGCTATTTCAATGCTGGTAATCAGGTTCTCTTTTCCATCGGTGCGCAACTGGCCGATGGGCAGTTGGCTCCCTGTAAGAATCACTGGTTTTGTCAGGTTTTCCAACATATAGCTCAGTGCCGATGCGGTGTATGCCATGGTGTCTGTGCCGTGAAGTACCACAAACCCGTCATACACGTTGTAGTTGTCGGCAATAATGTGCGCTATGTCTGTCCATAGAGTGGGCGACATGTCACTGCTGTCGATGGGTGGATTGAACTGGTATGTGGCTATTTGGGTGGAAAACTGTTCCAATTCAGGCACGTTCTTCAGCAGGTGCTCAAAGTTGAGCGGTTCCAGAGCGCCTGTCAGAGGATTGCGGCTCATGCCGATGGTGCCGCCTGTGTAAATAAGCAGTACGTTACTGTTGTACGACATCGTTTTCGTGAATTTTGGTGCAAAAATAATTAAAAATACATATATTACGGAAAGTTTTTCCTATTTTTGCATAGGCAATGCGGTGCAAACAGCACGTTCTGGATGAGTGATTGATAACGTCTGCTTGCTACAGGTTGCCCTGATGAAGAACATACACAATAAACATATTCACTAAAGACTAAAGAAACATGAAACAATTTAATGACGAAAACTTCCTGCTTGACACCCAAGTAGCGCAAGATCTTTTCCACAATCATGCAGCCAAGATGCCAATCATCGACTATCATTGCCATCTTATCCCTGCCATGGTGGCAAATGACCATAAGTTCAAGAGTATTACAGAACTCTGGTTGGGTGGAGACCACTACAAGTGGCGTGCCATGCGTACCAATGGTGTGGATGAGAAATATTGTACAGGTAAGGACACTACCGATTGGGAGAAGTTTGAGAAATGGGCAGAAACTGTGCCTTATACCTTCCGCAATCCTCTGTATCACTGGACACATCTGGAGTTGAAGACTGCCTTTGGCATTACCAAGCAGCTCAGTCCTAAGACTGCAAGAGAAATCTTCGACGAGTGCAACGAGAAACTGAAGCAGCCAGAGTTCTCTGCACGTGGATTGATGCGTCACTACAATGTGGAGCTGTCTCTTATACACATCTCCGAGCCCACGAGACAGGCAGAAATC
>CALZNR010000226.1 GCA_945827565.1 uncultured Prevotella sp. | reverse complement strand
GTCCGGCGATGAGCAGTGGGCGTTCTTCATCTTTCAGTAAGTTCAGTGGTTTTAATTCCAGTTCCATAGTTATTTTATTTTTTTTTGTTTGTTCTTGGGTATTTTTAGTTCTTAGGTCCCTGTTTTTGGAAGTTAAGGAAGTGAAGGACATATCTCTTTACGTCCTGTTAAATGATTTCTCTCTTTACGCTCCGTTAAATGGCTTTTGAGATTTGTTCATCCAAACACTTCTTTGATTCTTTCCAATGCCTTTTTCAGTTGTTCTTCCTTGGCGCAGAGCGATATGCGCACGTAGCGCTCGCCGTTGCTGCCGAAGATGAAGCCGGGAGTGATGAACACGCGTGCCTGATGCAGCACTTTCTCCGTCAGCTCTTCACAGTGAGAATAGGTGTCGGGTATCTTGCCCCATAGGAACATGCCCACCTGCTGCTTGTCATACTGGCATTGCATCACGTCCATAATTTGTTCGGCATATTTTCTGCGGGCAGCATAGGTCTCTATGTTGGCGTGTCTGTGCCACTCTTCTTCATTGTGCAGTGCCTGTGCCGCTGCCATTTGTATGCCTCTGAAGGTGCCGCTGTCGATGTTGCTCTTTATTTTCAGTATCCAGCTGATGAAGGTGGAATTGGAGATGCACATACCCACGCGCCAGCCGGGCATGTTGTGACTTTTCGACATGGAGTTAAACTCTATGCAACAGTCTTTGGCACCCTCTACCTGCAACAGTGACATTGGTTTCTCGTTCAGGATAAACGAGTAGGGATTGTCGTTTACCACCACGATATGGTGTCTTTTGGCAAATGCCACCAGTTGCTCGTAGGTCTTTTGCTGGGCATTGCCTCCAGTGGGCATGTTGGGATAGTTGGTCCACATCAGCTTCACCCTGCTCAGGTCCATCTGTTCCAGTTCTTCAAAGTCGGGTTGCCACCCGTTCTCGGCTTTCAGGTTGTAGTTCACCACCTTGGCACCCAGTATCTTGCTGAGCGAGGTGTAGGTGGGATAACCGGGGTTGGGCACCAGCACCTCTTCGCCTGGGTTGACAAAGGCGAGTGTTACGTGCAGTATGCCTTCCTTGGAACCTATCAAGGGCTGTACTTCGCTTTGGGCATCTATTTCCACCCCATACCATTTTTTGTAAAACTGTGCCATTGCCTGTCGCAGTTCGGCTATACCCATGGTGGGCTGGTATCCGTGAGCCTCGGGCTGTTGTGCCACTTGGCACAGGGTGTCGATGGTTTGTTTAGAGGGCGGCATGTCGGGGCTGCCTATTGCCAAACTGATGATGTCTTTGCCTTCAGCATTCATCTGTGCCACCTCTTTCAGTTTTCGGCTGAAGTAGTATTCGCTCACCAGCCCCAGTCGGTCTGCGGGCTTGATGGCATGGTTTTGTACTTCGTCTATCTTGTTCATTTTTGTGCGCGTTTTTTATTTCTGTATGTATTCTCCCAAAATCTTCAGCTCTCTGGTCAGCGGACCTATGGCATCAATGCTTTGGCGGTATCGTGTCAGACTATCATAGGTCACATCCACGTAGAACAGGTATTCCCATTCGTGTCCGATGATGGGGAGCGACTGTATCTTGGTGAGGTTGATTTTATAGAACGACAGGATGCTCAGCACCTGCGACAGTGAACCCTCTTCGTGAGGAAGTGCAAATACCAGGCTCGACTTGTTGGTCTTTTCCAACGGTCTCAGAAAGTCGGCTTTCTTGGGATTGCACACCACAAGGAAGCGGGTGAAGTTGTGCTTGTTGTCTTCTATGTGATTCTCCAGTATCTTCAGTCCGTACATCTCGGCTGCTTCTGCGCTGCAGATGGCGCACCATCCCCTGCATTGGTGCCGGGCGATGTATTCTGCAGAGCCTGCGGTGTCTTCGCTTTCCACCGCCTTGAGGGTGGGGTGGTTTGCCAGAAAGTTGCGGCATTGCATCAGTGCCACGGGGTGTGAGTGCACCTCTTGCACGGTGTCCCAGTTGTCTTCGGGTAGGCAGCAGATGCAGTGGGAGATGTGTAGTTTGTGCTCGCCCACCACGGCGGTGTCAGAGTCGCGCAGCAGTTCATAGTTGTGCAACAGGCTTCCAGCGATGGTGTTTTCTATTGCCACCATGCCAATCACTGTGGGGTCGCGCTTGATGTTCTCGAACACGCTTTCAAAGGTGGCGCAACAGATAAGTTGCACTTGCTCGCCCTCAAAGTAGTGGTGTGAGGCTATGTCGTGAAATGAACCGGGTACGCCCTGTATGGCTATTCTCTTCATATTGTCTCTGTTCTCTTTTGCTTGTTGTCTCTGTTTTCTTTTTCTTATCAAAAATCCCGCCTCAGTGGGTGAAGCGGGATTTGTTGTAAACTATTCTGTTCAGATGTTCATCAAACCATAAGTTGAAATTTACACGCAACTTCCCGCTTCACAGTGCCCTGCAAAGTAAAAATAATAGCTAAAAAAGTACGCGGTCAACTTCTGCATGATTACTTCTCCTTTTTTGTATTTCGTCTTGTTTTTGTTTGTTATGTTTGCAAAAGTATAACTTTTCTGCCAAACGAGCAAAAAAAATGAAAGTTTTTTGGCTCTTTCTTAGTCAGAAAAGTAGCAATGGAGCCTTTTTCCTTGCTTATAATCCCAGGGGATTCATAAAACTGTATGCCTGTTTCACCTTGTGCTCCACACCTTCGGCAGAGTATTCACCGTTGACATTGGCAAGTGCGTTGGGATTCAGTTCCAGCACCTTCTGCATGTCTTCCTGTGCGCCTTGAGTGTTGCCTTGCTCATATTTCACCTGTCCTCTTTCCTTGTAGGCTTCTGCAGAGAAGGGATTCAGTTCTATCACCTTGTCATACTGTTGCAGTGCCTTGGCGGTATCTCCCTGTGCGTGTGCCACCTGTGCCTGAAGCATCAGCGTTTCTTCACTCTCGCCATAGTTGGCTGTCAGGTGGTTGGCATCTTCGGCAGCTCCTTGTGTGTCGCCCATGCCCAGTAGCAGTCGTGCCCTCATCAGGTATGCCGATGCCAGGGTGTTGTCGGTGGTGATGGCTTGTGTGAGCAGGGCGATGGCGGGGATGGTGTTGCCTTGACCTGCCACGGCCTGTGCTTTCAGATACAGGGTGGTGGCATCTTTGTCATCCATGGAGAGTGCTTTGGTGCATACCTCTTCCATCATGGTGTATTCTTCCTGCATATATGCCACGCGTGCCCATTGCTTCAGTATCTCCGTGTTGTCAGGGGCTGCTTGTGCCAGCAGTTGCAGTTGCTCTATGGCTTGTGGCAGCGCATCTACACTTATCAGGGTACGTGCCAGATAGTCGCGAATCTCCATGTCTTCGTGTATCTTCAGTGCTTCTTCAAAGCAGTGGATGGCGATATCGGGTTGTCCGCTGCGTGTGGCGCGTACACCATCGTATTTCAGTTTGTCAAAGCGTTTTGCCTCCTCTTTCTGTGCCTGCTCTTCGGCGCTTTCCACCTTGCCGGTGAAAAAAGATTTCAGAAATCCCATAGTCGGTATGATGTATTTATGATGTATGGGCGCACCTCTTGCCAGTGCCCATTGGTTTTTGCTTGTTTAGGTAGGTTCTATTAATTACAATTCTTTTTTTGAATTACCTTTGCGGTCTTTTGCCCTCTCTTCGGTA
>CALZNR010000225.1 GCA_945827565.1 uncultured Prevotella sp. | reverse complement strand
CAACGACCCCCTGATTAACAGTCAGGTGCTCTAACCAACTGAGCTACTGAAGCAGTAAATTATCTAAGGCATCTCCCCTGAAATGCGTTGCAAAGGTAAAGCGTTTTTTTTAATCTCCCAAACTTTTTCAAGGAAAAATGCAGCATTAGCCTATTTTTTTTGAAAAAAAGGAGGATAGAGGGCATTTTTCGATGCTAAAAGAGTAATTTTGCACTTGTAATCATGGCACACACGTGCCCACTTAATAAACACAATATGCGAAAAATGATGATGGCAGCCCTGATGCTGCTATGCCTATCTTCCCTGTGCTGTGCACAAACAGACAAACGCCACCTGCTCAATGTGGGCAAGAATCTGGAGATTTTCAGTCAGGTGTACAAGCACTTAGACCTGATGTATGTAGATACCATCAGTCCCGAAGAAGTTATTGGCAACGGCATCAAGCACATGCTGGAGAGCTTGGATCCCTACACCAAATACTACCCGGAGAACGACAACACCGAGCTGAAGATGATGCTCACCGGGAAATATGCAGGTATAGGGGCTGTGATACGCTATAACCAGCAACTGAAAAGAGTGGTTGTGGATGAGCCCTACGAGGGAATGCCTGCAGTGGAAGCAGGACTGAAGAAGGGCGATATCATACTGAGCATAGACGGTGAGGATATGAACAGGAAGAATGTGTCTGAGGTGAGCAGCAAATTGCGCGGTGAGCCTGGCACCACCTTTACGCTGAAGATAAAGCGCCCCTCCACAAACAAGAAGATGACACTGAAGATGACACGCCGCAGCATCAAGATGCCCGAGATACCCTACTACGGCTTACTGGAAGACAGTGTGGGCTATCTGAATCTGAACAGCTACACCGAGGGATGTGCCAAGGATGTGCGCCGCGCCTTCATAGACCTGAAGAAGCAGGGTGCCAGCAAGTTTATCCTTGACCTGCGCGAAAATGGAGGTGGCTCCCTGTCGGAGGCCATAGACATTATAAATATGTGGGTGCCCAAGGGGGTGACACTGGTGGAAACAAAGGGAAAACTCAAGGAAGCCAATCGCGCCTATGTCACCCGAATGGAACCCGTAGATACGGTGATGCCTCTGGTGGTGCTGGTGAACGAGAATACGGCAAGCGCCAGCGAGATTACCGCAGGCTCGATACAAGACCTGGACAGAGGACTGGTGGTGGGCACACGCACCTATGGCAAAGGACTGGTGCAGGTGCCTGTGTCGCTACCCTATAAGGCCACACTGAAACTCACCACCAGCAAGTACTACATTCCCAGTGGCAGATGCATCCAAGCCATCAACTACAAGCACACCGGGGGCGGATATACCGAGCGTATTGCCGACAGTTTGACACATGTATTCTACACCCGCAATGGTCGTGAGGTGCGCGATGGAGGCGGCATCAAGCCCGATGTAGAGGTACGCCCCGACACACTGCCCAACATTGCCCTCTACATGGAGCGCATTGACAGCACTGAGGTGATGCACAACTTTGTGATAGACTATATTGCCAGTCATCCCACCATTGCACCGCCAAGGGAGTTCTCGCTGACAGACGAAGACTTTGAAGCGCTGAAACAGCGTGCCATCAAAGGCGGTTTTACTTACGACCAGATAACAGAAAAGAAGGTGAACGAACTGATAGAACTGGCAAAGTTTGAGGGCTACTATGAGGATGCCAAAGAATTGTTTGACCAATTGAAAGCCAAACTAAAGCACAATATTGCCACGGATATGGACCGCCACAAGCAGATTATCAAACAGATGGTTGAGGCAGACATCATTCCCGCCTATTACTATCAGCGTGGTGCTATCGAGGCTTCTATCATGCAAGACAAAACCGTGAAAGAAGCTCTACGCATACTGAAAGACGAAAAGGGATATACACAAAGACTGAGAGCCGTCAAATAGGCTCTCCTGTCTTTTTGCTCTTCTGCTACCTGAGTACCTTTTTCCCATTTACGATATAAAGTCCCTTTTTGGCTGGCAACGTTGTAGAAGAGAGTTTGCGCCCACAGATATCATATACCGCACATGATTTCTGCGGCTGCGCTTGCTGCACCTCATGGATACCTGTGGCAAGCGAGGCAAAGGAAAACACCCTGTTTTCCATCAGCTCCAATCCCTGTACCTGCTCTGCACTGAGGGCACGGGCATAGAGCACCACATCATCAATGTAACATTCGGGCGAGCCCCAAAAGGAACCTTTGCCGAGGCAAAGCTCATCAGCAGATTGCAGCAGACTGACTATCAAGGCATAATCAAAAGCACTGGCAGCACTCACTGTCTCACCGTTGAGCATACCGTTGCAAGCTTTGATGGCTGCCTCTTTACCATCAATATACAGATGCAAGGCATCAGCAGTGATGGTGAGAGTAACCAGATGCCAGCTGTTTGCTCCGATAAGTCCTGTGGTCACGGCACTGGGATGATTCAGGTCTATCCAGTTGTTCACCCCCTCACTGTTTCCATCGTTATATCCCATATAGGCATTGCCCGTCATGTAGAAGCGTGAGTTGCCACTGACAAAGGCGAAAAAGGCATCCCACAGATTGTCGTCACAGCGTTTCACCCAAAAAGAGAGTGTGGCACCCTGCTTCAGTGTGCGCCCCTTGAGGGCATTGGGAATGGCTACATAACTCTCGTTGCCATTGGCGCCGAAGTACAGATGCGCCACATTGCCTTGGCGAAACTCCCCCTCTTCTTCCATCTTCGGCAGGGTGGCAGTGCCGTTCTTGCCCGTGGTGGCTTGCTCTGTAGGCTGGAGCGAGTTGCTCAGCAGGGTGTCGTCAAAGCCATAGTGTGCCACCATGTTGCCACTCCAGTCGCACTGTGGGGTGGCATTGGCAGCCGAGAGTGCCGTTGCCTGCCACGATTTCTGCCAGTAATAGCCGGGTGTGCTTATCTTCACCCCCAGTGTAAGAGGCAGGTCGGCCTCCAGTGATGTGGGGTTGTATCTACCTATTGGCGACACCACTTCAGGCTGATCGCTGGTCCATTCTATGGCCACATTGGGCATGTCATAGTCTATGTCCATCAATGGCACATGGCGTTTGATTTTCATCCCGTCAGTCACCGGCACCTTTTGATGATTCAGTTGCCAAGCCAGTTCGTAGCGTGCATCCATCTTGTAGCCCCAGATATTTTCTCCTGTAGCAGTGCAGCAAGCAGTGAAGGTGACAAGTGGAATATCGTAGCCATCCATCACGGCAGGCACAGCCACACCAGTATAGGTGTAACTTCCAAGTTTCAGGGTGATATAGGCAGCCTCAGTGTCCAGGCTCCAAGTTCCTGTTTTATAGCCTGTAACGGTGCCATCGCTGTGGAGCACTATGTTTCGGGGTGTATTCTCCTGATAGTTGGCATAGTCCATGTTGTAGGTATGCACCAGCAGCTGGTACCCACCAGCCATCTCCTCTGCACTGAAGAGGGCTTTGGAGGCAATGTCGGTGTTGGTCATCTGCTCGCCATTGTACTCAAAGGGCGAGGCCACCAACCATCCGTCTTTATTGACAAAGACCTGATGGGTGCGCACCTCGTGGAAATAGGTGTTGTTATTGAACTTGGTGTGATACACCAGGTAGGTGCGGTCGTCGGGTGCTGCGATGATGCTGTTATGCC
>CALZNR010000224.1 GCA_945827565.1 uncultured Prevotella sp. | reverse complement strand
CTTCTCTCCAGCCCGGAAGGCATTGCGGCGTGTGACACCCAGCTTGGCTTCGGGGCCCAACCTGCCGATGGTGCGGTTGCGCATGTTCACCTCGGCATAGAAGTCGTAGGGACGGTCGAGGATGCAGTGGAGTGCAAGGTCGAGGGTGTCGCAAGCATCGGTGGTGTCGCGCGGGGTGAAGGCGAAATCGATGGAGCTGAAAAGTCCCTTGGAACCCAGACTGTTCAGCGTTTCGTTGTAATCATCGTAGCTGTAGCGGTCGCCGTGCCTCAGCTTCATGTCGCGCAGAATGACACTGGGACGCAGCGGGGGCTTCTTGCCGCCATATTGCAGGGAGAAGAAGCGGAACTTGCGCTGCATGGGGGTTTCTTCGCTGAAGGTGCGCTGCATACGTATGCTGATGTTGCCGATGTACCAGGGATGGAGCGCACGGGGCGAGATACCATCGGCCAGTTGCAGGCGCAGTTGTGCCTTGCCCTGTTCCTGCAGGGTGTCTGCCAGATAGGAGGCATTGCCTGCCTGATAGTAATAATAGCCGTTGTTGCGGAAGAGGGAAGCCACCCTGCTGCGCTCGCTGTCGAGATGGGGCACGCTGAGCGGAGTGCCACGCCTTACCACCGCCTCGGAGCGGGTGGAGTCGATGAGGCGCATGGCTGCAGGTGGGAAGTTCTCGTAAGAGAGGGTATCTACTTCGTAGAGGCGTCCCATGTGTACGTGGTATGACAACTTTGCCTTCTTGGGATTGCGGCACGCCACCTCCTCATAGTCCACCTTGCCATGCAGATAGCCATGATTGCGCAGCACCGTTTGCGCCACAGAGGCACGCAGGGCCGGATTGACCCTGCTCATCAGCACAGGTTCCTTGCCAAAACTCCTGACCATCCATTTGCCAAAGACACCATGACTATCAGAGAAGGCGTTCCAGATCCACAGGCCATAGGGGAAGGGGGTGCGATAGTAGGAACTGCCAAAGAGGGCGCCATTGGGGGCGGTGGCAAGGGCAGCCTCCACCTCCTCCTGAGTGGTGATGAAGTTGTCGTTTTTCTTATAGTTATCGTAGGTCACCTCCTTGAGTCCGATAAACAACTGGTCGCCCTCGGGCACAGTGCGGGTGGTGGAGCAGGCGGTGAGCAGCAGTGCGGCACACAGCATCAGGGGGAGGAGTGGGCTGGCGTGATAGTGCTTCATCATTTGTCTTTCTTAAACAGGTCGTTGAAGTTCTGCAACGTTTTTTTCCAGATAAATCCGGCACCATACTCCTGGGTGTAGCCATCGAGCCAGTCGTAGGTGCTGTTGTTATAGAACAGCGAGAGGTATTTGTTGGCGGTGTCGTCAAGGCGGTATTCAAACATCACGTTGTCGAAGAACGACTTGTTTTGGCTCTGCACCTCGTCGCCCGTAGAGGTTTTTCCACCCACCGTAATCTTCAGACGGTTATTCCAGAATCGCTTGGCAAACTTGAACGAATAGTCGGTGTGAGTGGTTCCTGTGGCATCGGTGGTGTTGCTCATGCCCACCGAGAGGTCAACGGAGCGCAGGGCATTGCCCGTAATCTGATTGATTTCGCTGTTGAGGAACGAGCTGAGGGCGTTGTTCATAGAGAAGGTCTCGGTGTTTCCGTCTGCCAGGTACATGCCCGTGGTGAGCATGGTGACTGCCAGTTTGCCACGCTGCTCGGCACTCATGGTTTGCAGTTCGTTGTGCAGCATCAGGTCTTCGGGTGCATCAAGGGTAAACTCCAGTCCCATGTCGTTGAGGGTCTTGGTGATGACGATGCCGCTGATAAACTTCACGCTGCGCCCCACCCCATTGGTTCCCGACACGGTGGCTTTGGTTTCTTCCTGTGCCGTGATATTGAGACGGGGGTTGAAGGGGTCGCCTGTGAACTCCACATAGCTGCCATCCTGAATGGAGAATGTTTTGAGAGGTATTACAGGCAGGGCATACTTCATCTGGCCATTGCTCAGGGTGTAGCGCCCGTTCAGACGGATGCTCTCCACATTGCTGTAGTTCATCTGCAACATACCGCCGCCTGTGAGGTCGATATAGTTGGAGTGGTCGGCATTGAGGTAGGCCATGATGTGGGCACCGGTGGATACATTGAGGCGCATGTTCATCACAAATCCGCCGATGGCAGGCTTATCCACACTGATTTGCGTGGTGTCGGAGAAGTCGCGGAACTTCACCAGTTCATCGAGCTGGTTGTCGGTGGTGATAGGAGAATCGCGCAGGATATATGCCACATCGGTCTTGCCGAGCACATCCAGTTGTCCGTCCATCCGCATGTTGTCCAGTTCGCCCGCTATACTGCCGTAGAAATTGACAAACGCCTTGCCATAGGCTATGCTGTTCATCTGCTCCTTGGCGTTGACTATCTGGAAGTTGCTGGCCTTCATCTTCATGTTCACCAAGATGCGCTCCAGATTGGCAAAGTTCACCTCGCCCTGCACAATGAGGGGCGAGTCATTGTAGGCATATACCGAGAAGTTCTCGAACAGCAGTCGGCTGCCCACAATGCGCACGGGGTCGTTGTCGAAGCGCAGGCGCATACCGTAGGGCACGCTCACCAAGTAAGACGAATCGAGATACACCTCGCCGTTGATAACGGGCTTGCTCAGCGGCCCCACAATCTTCAGGTCGCCCTCGCCATAGCCCTCCAGTCCGGCTATCTGGTCGGGGAAGAAGCCATTGACCATGGACAGCGGCAGACGGTTCATGCTGAACACGGCGTCCAGATAGCCATCGCCCTCTGCCTTGTATGAACCCAAGAGGCGCCCCACATCCAAGCCGTTGCGGTTGAGGGTGGCTTCCACATAGTGGGCACTGTCGCCACGCTGCATATACACCAGTTCGCTGCCTATATCTCCCATGGCGCAGTGTTCATAGCTCATCTGTGCCACGTTGAGGTCGCTCATCACAGAGATGCGTTCCTGTTCGTCCTGCACCACGTGGAAGTCGCCGTTGAGCAGTCCGCCAATTCGTGGTGCATAGGGGATGACCGAGGTAATCTTGTCAAGGTCGAACTGGTTCAAGCTCACGGTAAGGTCTTGCAGCAGGGTGCTGTCGTTGTCTTCGGAATAGATTTTCACACCCGTGCCATCATCGGCAATGAGGTCTATCTTGGCGTGCAGCTTCTTGTTGTTGCCAAGGAACAGGTAGTTGTCTTCATTGAGTTGGAACTCCTTATAGCCCAGCACGGGACGATAGGGAAGCAGGTGCACGTTCAGTCCGCTGTCTGCCATCTCTGCCTTGACACCCAACTGTGCGCCCAACTCTCCGCTGGCATCATAGTAGCGGGCATTGAGGCGGGCGCCACGCTCCAGCAGATAGCCATCGAAGAGAGAGGCAAAGACAAACTGGGGATTGCGCCTGTTGTTGCACACCCTGCCACTGAAGTTGACCTGATTTTCCCGCTGTTGCATCAAGAACGAGATGGTGTCGATGCGCATACTGTCAACCACCATGGAGTGAACATAGCCATTGCCATTGAAGCCTCGCTGCGGGGAGGTGTTGAGACAGAATTGCAGCGACTTGAAATGCACCTCGTTGAGCCGCAGGAAGTTGGCAAGCGGATTCTCCTCGCCGCTATACCCTGTCTCTTATACACATCTCCGAGCCCACGAGACAGGCAGAAATC
>CALZNR010000223.1 GCA_945827565.1 uncultured Prevotella sp. | reverse complement strand
CCGCCTGCAAGGATCCAGGCACCAGCACCAATCTCAAATGTAGGCTGAGGAACCCAAAGAGCCGAAGCAACGGGAAGCTTAGGCATGGGTTTCGGTTCGATACATTCCACCTCGCTTGTGATAAGACGGAAACGATTTCCAAGATCAACAACAGTGGCCTTGATACCCTTACCTGTCTTAGATGTGAAAACAAGTCGTGCTGTCTGTTCTTTACGGACACCAATACCAAGGAAGTGAACCTCAAGAGTTGGCTTGTTAACAGCAATAAGAGGACAAACCTCAAGCATGTGGCTTTGGAGACTTGAAGTGCAGTCAGCAGCGAAATTGAGAGTGTAATCTTCAAGGAAAGAGCAACCTTTTGCCAGTCCCTGATTCATTACCCACAGCGAGCGATAGAGACAAGCTGTCTTCCAGTCTCCCTCTGCACCAAAACCTATGCCCTCTGCCATTAAGCGCTGAGAGGCAAGACCTGGAATTTGGTCGAATCCAATAAAGTTGGGATCATTGATATCAGCCTCACCAAGGTCATCAAAGTTTGTTGTAAAGGCTGTTGCTCCCTCTTCTTTTAACACTCTACGTAGAGCAATTTCAGCCTTTGCTGCATGTTTGACTTTTTCCCAATATACTTCTTCGCCTGACTCGTCAATTTTTATGGCGTAGGTTTTTTTGTATTCCTCAACAAGTGAGTCTGCCTCTTCATCTGTCACCTGCTTCCAATACTCCATGAGATTAGACACCGGATAATAGTCAACGTGATATCCTAAACGCTGCTCAAATTCAACTCGATCTCCATCTGTTACTGCCACATTATTCATGTTCATACCGAACATCAAGCATCTAACATCATGAGCATCAGCGACAGCCAATGCTACTCTTGACCATACGGCAATTTGATCTTGTACTTTTTCACTCTTCCAGTAACCAACAACAACCTTCCGAGGAATACGCATGCGACTGCATATATGACCAAACTCAATATCACCATGGGCAGACTGATTAAGATTCATAAAATCCATGTCAATGGTGTCCCATGGAATTTCAGCATTATATTGAGTATGGAGATGGAGCAGAGGCTTTTGAAGAGCTTGCAGCCCTTTAATCCACATTTTTGCAGGAGAGAATGTGTGCATCCATGTGATGATACCGACACACTTCTCTTCATTATTTGATGCCTTCATAATAGCCTCTACTTCAGCAGATGAGTTGGCAGTTCCCTTATATACTATCTTAATGGGCAAATGGCCAGAGTTATTGAGACCTGCCACAATCTCCTTTGAATGTGCATCAACAGACACCACTGCATCACCTCCGTAAAGGAGCTGAGCACCTGTAACAAACCATATTTCAAAGTTTTCAAATGACTTATTCATAATACCTTTCCTTTTATTTCGTATTTAACAATTCTGTAAAGCGATTATTGGGTTATTTCTTCTGCCCATAATATGCATTGGGACCGTGTTTCCTGCTGAAATGCTTTTCTATGAGCAGGGGATTCATCGTTGTATTAGGATTGACACAAAATGAGATAAATGCCATTTTTGCCACCTCTTCCATCACTACAGCGTTATACACAGCATTGTCAGGATCTTTACCCCAAGAGAAGGGACCGTGATTTTTCACAAGTATTCCTGGCGTATGTACAGGATTGATGTTACCCTGCACTATACGCTTAACCATCACATTACCTGTTTCCAACTCATAGTCACCTGTCACTTCTTCTTCTGTCATATCATCGGTGCAAGGTATTTCATCATGGAAATAGTCGGCATGTGTGGTGCCGATATTTGGTATATCCTTGCCAGCCTGTGCCCATGCGGTAGCGTATGTAGAGTGTGTGTGAACCACACCTCCTATTTCTGGAAAGGTTCTGTAGAGTACAAGATGGGTGGGCGTATCTGATGATGGATTAAGATTGCCCTCAACAACTTTACCTGTCTGAAGATCAACAACCACCATATCAGAGGCCTTCATCTCATCATAGCTCACGCCAGAAGGCTTGATAACCATTAAGCCCTTATCACGATCAATACCCGATACGTTTCCCCAAGTAAATATGACGAGATTGTGTTTGACCAAATCAAGATTTGCCTTAAACACTTTTTCTTTTAATTCTTCTAACATAATTATCTTTCTTTTTGTTATAGTTATTTGTTGATAGAAACAATTAGGAAACACTTTAGTCTAATCCCATTGGATATAATTACCAGAAATACACATAAAATGCCACCGTAAGTCCCAGAATAATGGCTGTATGAACAATGTCCCACTTATTCCAGCTGGCACGTGTTGCCGCACGCTGCTCTGGCGTAGATGTACCAAATACAAGTCCTTGAATCTTCGAGCTGTTTGGAGCCTCTGTACAAAGACTTACCAATACCACCACTACAATACAGAACAGGAACATCCATCCGCAGAAGAAGAGCCAGTTAAGATCGTAGAATAGGTATTTGAATAAACTGTCTGGTGCGTCACTGACATTGCTATAGTACACCTTTGCACTCAATCGGGTAAGACCGATAATCATGCCTGCTATCAGCCCCCACATTCCACCCTTTGCAGATGTACGTTTCCAGCAAATGCCAAGTAAAAAAGCAGCTGCAATACCAGGGGCAAGAACCGACTGCACATCTTGCAAATAAGTATAAAGAACATCTCCGACGCTGCGCATAATAGGAATCCAAAGAATACCGAGAATCACAATAACCACAGTAGCCATTTGGCCGATTACAACAAGTTTTTTCTCTGAAGTATTGGGCTTGAAACGTTTATAGAAATCTATCGTAAAGAGCATGGCTGAAGAGTTGAACAAAGATGCCAATGAACTCATCAAGGCTGCCAGAATACCACAAACAACTAATCCCTTGACACCTGCTGGCAGTAATTTAGCAACCAAAGTTGGAAATGCTGCATCTGCGTTGGGATTACCATTGGCAAGTAATGGCAGGAATCCCTCGCCAACTGTACCCAAATATTTTTGATGAAGTGCAAACGCAATCATGCCGGGTATAAGGAAAAGGAATACGGGAAGCAACTTCAGGTAAGCACCGAAAATAGTTCCACGACGTGCCTCTTTTTCATCTTTTCCAGAAAGAACACGTTGCACGATAAATTGATCTGTACACCAGTACCAGAATCCGATGATGGCAGAACCTACCAATGCACCAAGCCATGGAAAGTTAGGATCATCATTGCTGCGGATTAGTTCTGTCATTGTATTGCCATAATCATTCACACTTACAGCACCGCAAATGCTCATCATTTCACTCCAACCTCCGAGTTCCTTGAATCCCAGTACAAGAATGATTAAAGAACCAAGCAGAAGGATAGGGGTTTGGAGCACAGACGTGTAGAGCACCGACTTCATACCTCCGAAAATAGTGTAGATAGCTGTGATTACCACCAAGCCAATGGCTGCAATCCAAAAGAAATCTATGCCCCACAATTCTTTGATGCCAAACACCTGCTGGAACACCAAACCACCAGCATAAACTGTCACTGCCACTTTGGTGAGTACATAGCTGATGAGAGAAATGATGGAAAGAATGGTTCTACTTTCTTTGTTATACCTTCGTTCAAGAAATTCGGGCATGGTATATACCATTGATCGGGAATAAAATGGGACAAACACCCATCCTAAAATAAG
>CALZNR010000222.1 GCA_945827565.1 uncultured Prevotella sp. | reverse complement strand
CATACTAACCTAAAAAACATCCTAATCATACTTTTCACTCTTTGTTTAGACAATATCCCTTTTGAACTTATGCAGTGGACAGATAAAATACGACAGGTGAAGATAGCACTGGTGCTGGTAGCTGTGGTGATTGCCGTGGCATCTTTATGGGTGAGTCATATCCTGGTATCTGACCTCTCTGAAGAGGAGAAGAATAAGATGGAGGTGTGGGTGCAGGCATTGCACACGATGAACACTGCGGATGAAAATACCGACCTGTCGCTGGCACTGAGGGTGATACAAGGCAACAACACTATACCAGTGATAGTGATGGATGCCAACGATGAGGTGCTTGATTATCGTAATGTGGAGATCTCTGCTGCCAATGCAGAGGATAGTGCTGCATACGTGAAGAAAGAGGGAATGAGAATGTTGAGGAGTGGGCGCTATATCCGGCTTGATATGGACGATTCGGGCAATTCTATTACCGATTACCAGCTGGTGTGCTATGATGAATCGTTGATGCTCAGGCGTCTGGCCTCTTATCCCTACGTGCAGTTGGGCATTGTGCTTATCTTTGTGGTGGTGGCAATCTTTGCCCTGCTCTCTTCCAAAAAGGCAGAACAGAACAAGGTGTGGGTAGGTCTTTCCAAAGAAACAGCGCATCAGTTGGGTACTCCTATCTCCAGTTTGATGGCATGGGTAGAGATTCTGAAAGAGAACTATCCAGATGATGACCTGATTCCCGAGATGAGCAAGGATGTGAAGCGTTTGGAACTCATAGCAGACAGATTCTCCAAGATAGGTTCGTTGCCTGAACCAACGGAGTGCAGTCTGAACACCATATTGCAGAGCGTGGTGGAGTATATGGACAGGCGCACCTCTTCACAGGTTAGAATTGAGACGCTGTTGCCTGCTCACGAGGTGATGGTCAGAGTGAATGCCTCGCTTTTTGAATGGGTGATAGAAAACCTGTGCAAGAACGCAGTGGATGCCATGGAAGGCAAGGGTAGCATCAAGATGATTGTGAAAGAAGAAACAGCGCAGAAGGTGGTGCTCGATGTGGCAGATACGGGAAAGGGCATCAAGAAGCGTGATCTCCAGAATGTGTTTACTCCTGGATTTACAACCAAAAAAAGAGGCTGGGGACTGGGACTGTCGTTGGCAAAGCGTATCGTGGAGGAATATCATCACGGCAAGATTTATGTGAAGAGTTCTGAAGTGGGTAAAGGTACGGTGTTCAGAATAGAACTGAAAAAATAGAAAAACTATCTGTAATGCTAAAAAAATCAGTGCGCTATGGTGCTGATAGGAAATAATTTTGTAACTTTGCACCCCGAAATGTGTAATCTTGATAAGTTTGTCATAGACCTCAAAGCATTGGCATCGGATGATGCTTGTCGTACATTTGAACTGGACGACACATTCTTTGGTGCTGTTGGTGGTGAGGATGTCGAGAAAGGCATGGCCACGGCAGAGTTGCATATCAGGCGTGTGGCGGAAGGATGCTTTGATTTACACTTTCGTGTACACGGAGAGGTGACGGTGCTGTGCGACCGCTGTTTAGATGAGATGTCTCAATCCATTGATACCGAAGCCTCGCTCGTGGTGAAATATGGAGATGAATATTCAGAAGAAGATGACTATGTGACAATTCCTGAGAGCGAAGGCACTGTGGACGTTGCATGGTTTATTTATGAATTTATAGTCTTGGCACTGCCCATCAAGCACGTTCATGCACCTGGTAAATGCAACCGTGCGATGATAGATATGCTCAATGAGCACTCAGCTACCCGAAGTAGTGATGGGGATGCACAGGAATCTATAGATCCGAGATGGATAGAATTATTGAAATTAAAGGAATCAAAAGACTAATTATTTAAGAATTATGGCACATCCTAAAAGAAGACAATCGAAGACTCGTACTCTTAAAAGAAGAACTCACGACAAGGCAGTGGCTCCTGCACTGGCTGTTTGCCCCAACTGCGGCGCATATTATGTTTATCACACCGTATGCCCCACTTGTGGATATTACAGAGGAAAGGTAGCTATTGTTAAGGAAGAGGTAGCAGAATAAAATGGAGAAAATAAACGCGATAATCACAGGAATAGGTGGGTATGTTCCCGACTATGTTCTTGATAACGAGGAACTGTCGAGAATGGTCGAAACCAATGACGAGTGGATTATGACGCGTGTGGGCATTAAGGAAAGGCGCATCCTCTCTGAAGAGGGTTTGGGTACTTCTTATATGGCCCGCAAAGCCGCCAAGCAACTGGTCAAGAAAACGGGAGTAGATCCGGATTCTATTGATGCAGTTATCGTGTCAACGAGTACTGCAGACTACAAATTCCCGTCAACAGCTTCTATCGTCATAGGTAAGTTGGGGCTGAAGAATGCCTTTGCTTTTGACTATTGGGCTGCATGTTGCGGTTTTCTTTACTCCTTGGACACAGCTGCTTCCATGATACAGTGCGGACGCTACAAGAAAATTATTGTGATTGGCGCCGACAAGATGTCGTCGGTGGTGGATTACAAGGATCGTAGCACCTGTCCGCTCTTTGGAGATGGCGCTGCTGCCGTGCTGGTGGAAGCTACAACAGAGCAGAATATAGGAGTGATGGACTCCTACTTCCGTGCAGATGGCAAGGGGCTTCCCTTCTTGCATCTGAAGGCTGGAGGTTCTGTTTGTCCTCCCTCGCACTTCACTGTAGATCATCGTTTGCACTACCTCTATCAGGAAGGAAGAACGGTGTTCCGCTATGCGGTGACCAACATGAGTGACGACTGTGCGTTGATAGCAGAGCGCAATCATCTGAACAAGGACAATATCGCTTTTGTAGTGCCTCATCAGGCAAATATGCGCATCATAGAGGCTGTGGCAAAGCGCCTCGACCTGCCTATGGACCATGTGATGGTGAACATAGAGCACTTTGGAAACACCAGTGCTGCCACCATTCCCTTGGCATTGTGGGAGAATGAAAGCAAGTTGAAGAAAGGTGACAACCTTATATTGACTGCCTTTGGAGCCGGATTTGTTCACGGTGCATCCTACTACAAATGGGCGTATGATGGTGCTGACGTGGCATCGGAGAAATGAAAAAGATAATCCATAGCAGAAAAAGCGTTCCCTATCAGAGTGTAGAGAACGCTTTTTTTGAATGTTGACAGGTGTGACTTCTTGCTGGCTACAGGGTGCGACAAGTCAGAAAAGTTGTTATAAGTGTGTGCAATTCAATTATTTTGCTTAATTTTGCAATAAGAAAGAACGTCCAAAGAATATATGCACAAGGCTGGATTTGTAAATATTGTGGGTAATCCCAATGTGGGAAAGTCAACGTTGATGAATCAGTTGGTGGGCGAGCGTATCAGCATTGCCACCTTCAAGGCGCAGACCACGCGTCACAGAATCATGGGTATCGTAAATACCCCTGAGATGCAGATCGTGTTTTCTGATACGCCTGGAGTGCTCAAACCCAACTATAAGTTGCAAGAGTCGATGCTCGCCTTCTCGGAGTCGGCGCTGACCGATGCCGATGTGCTGCTCTATGTGACCGATGTGGTGGAAAATCCTGAGAAGAACATGGACTTTCTGAACAAGGTGGCTAAGATGGAGGTGCCTGTGCTGCTGCTGTCTCTTATACACATCTGACGCTGCCGACGATATGCAGTGTG
>CALZNR010000221.1 GCA_945827565.1 uncultured Prevotella sp. | reverse complement strand
ACACACTGCATATCGTCGGCAGCGTCAGATGTGTATAAGAGACAGGTGTACAACTTTAACCAAGGCTGGCGTTTTTATTTGGGAGATGCCCAGGGAGCTGGTGCCATTGCCTTTGACGACAGCCAATGGACGGTGGTCAACGTGCCCCATAGCGTGCGCCTTGAACCTGCTGAGGCAAGCGGTGGCCGCAACTATCAGGGGGTGGCATGGTATCGCAAGCACTTCACTGTGCCCACAGAGATGACAGGAAAAGAACTGACCCTGCACTTCGAGGCTATCATGGGCAAACAGGTGTTCTACGTAAACGGAAAGAAAGTGAAAGAACATCTCGGCGGTTATCTGCCCATCACCTTGAACCTTACGGAGGCTGGAGTGAAGGCTGGCGAGAAATGCGTAGTGGCAGTGATGACCGACAACAGCGACGACAAGACCTATCCCCCAGGCAAGAAGCAGGCGGCACTCGACTTCTGCTACCACGGCGGCATGTATCGTGACGTGTGGCTCATAGGCAAGTCAGAGATAGCCATCACCGATGCACTGGAGGCAGGCAAGGTGGCTGGGGGTGGTGTCTTTGTGCATTACGACAACATCTCGGAGAAGAGTGCGCAGGTGTTTGTGAATGTGGAAGTGAGCAATCGTGCCAACCGCACCGCACAACCCACAGTAGTGGCACGCATCAAAGACCATACCGGTAAGGTGGTGGCAACGATGAAGCAGAGAATAAACATTTCAAAAGGCGGATGCACCACAGCCAAATTGGGCACCACGCTGAAGCAACCACGCCTATGGAGCCCAGAACAGCCCTACCTGTACAGTGTGGAGCTCTGTGTGATGCAAGGCAAGCAGTGCAGCGATGGAGGCAAACTGAAGATAGGTATCAGACACGCAGAGTTTAAGGGTAAAGACGGCTTTTGGCTCAACGGCAAGCCCTATCACCAACTGGTGGGCGGCAACAGGCACCAAGACTTTGCCTATGTGGGCAATGCACTGCCCAACAGTCAGCAATGGAGGGATGCCAAGCGCCTGCGCAATGCAGGAATGACCATCATCCGCTGTGCCCACTATCCTATGGATCCCTCGTTCATGGATGCCTGCGACGAACTGGGACTTTTTGTGATAGTGCCCACACCCGGATGGCAATATTGGAACAAGGCACCCGAGTTTGGACAGAGGGTACACGAGAACACCCGCCTCATCATACGCCGTGACCGCAACCATCCCAGCGTGCTTATGTGGGAGCCCATCCTCAATGAGACACGCTATCCCAAGGACTTTGCACTGGAGGCACTGCGTATCACACGCGAAGAGTTTCCCTATGCTGGCCGCCCCGTGGCAGTGGCAGATGTGCAATCAGCCGGAGTGCGCGACAACTACGACGTGGTATATGACTGGGCAGATAACATTGGCAAGGGCGACTGGCCGGAAGACAAGTGCGTGTTCACCCGCGAGTTTGGTGAGATGGTGGACGACTGGTACGCACACAACAACATCAACCGTGCCTCCAGATCGTGGGGAGAACGCCCCCAACTGATGCAGGCAATGGCACTGTGCAACAGCATCGGCGAGATGTATCACGGGCAGCGACAGTTTATAGGCGGTTGCCAATGGCACCCCTTTGACCACCAGCGCGGCTATCATCCTGATCCCTACTGGGGTGGTATCTATGATGCCTTCCGCCAGCCCAAGTATGCCTACGAAATGTTTCGTTCGCAGGATGCCAATGCTACACCCATGGTATTTATCGCCCATGAGATGACACAGTTTTCAGACAACGATGTGACCGTATTTTCCAACTGCGACAGTGTGAGACTTACCCTGTTTGAGGGCGACAAGGTGGAAACACTGCCCGTGGTGCACAAAGCCAATGAAAAGCCCTGTACTCCTGTGGTGTTCAAGGGATTTTGGGACTTCTGGAAAGCCCGTGAATACAGCTATAAGCAGCGCAACTGGCAACGGGTGTCACTACTGGCAGAAGGAATTAAAGACGGCAAGGTGGTGGCAACAGAGAAGAAGATGCCCTCACGCCGCTCCACCAAAATCAGACTGCGTGCCGACAGGATGGAAAAGCCCTTGGTGGCAGACGGTAGCGACTTCATCGTGGTGGTGGCAGAGATAACCGATGACAACGGCAATGTGAAGCGACTGGCCAAAGACTGCATCCGCTTTACCGTGGAGGGCGAAGGCTGTATCATTGGCAACGGACAAGACATCATGGCCAACCCAAGAACTGTGGAATGGGGAAGCGCGCCCGTGCTGATACAAGCCACTGGCAAGCCCGGAAGCATCACCATCACTGCCCAATCAGCCTATGAAGGCACCTACTCGCCTGCGGCAGGCACACTTACCATCCACAGCGTGGCACCTGCACTGCCCTCATGCTTCACCGATGTGGCAGTAAAGAGCCGTGTGGCACAGCGCACCAAGGTTGCTTCTTCTGTCAAAGCCATGACCGAAGAAGAGCGCCAGCGCACCCTGGAGGAAGTGAACAAGCAGCAAGCGGAGTTTGGAATCAAATAACGCCAGAAATATATATTCGTAAAAAAATTTGGTTACACTGATTACAAACACCGTGCTGATACGTTATACGTAAAAAGTCAGAGAGAATATTAACCTTTTAACACTATTTGAATATGAAGAAAATTTTTACTTTAGTTGCCCTTGCCTGCAGCGTTATCAGCGCTAATGCACAGGAAAGTTGGATTATCAACAACGAAGATGGCACCTTGAAAGCTGACTATGTTGCCAACGAAGATGCTACCGCCATGTCGGTGGTTAAGTTCAGCACTACCAATGTAGAAGGCACACACACCTCTGGTCCTGTTGCCGGCTACAACGATGGTCCCACCACCCCACTTGAGCCCAAAGTAGATAACTCATGGAATGGCATCAAGTCTCAGGCATTGAGCAAGGACGGTTCTGTTGCTCCTTTCTATTACGTACAGGGAAAGGGAAACCCCGTGAACCTGGACAAGGTTGTATGGGAAGAAATTATAACCGATGACGTGCCCACTGGAAACTATCGTGCCAAATGGGACGATGCCTACTATACTCCCGATGGAGCTGCTGGTCTGCCAAAAAATGGTACCTACGTTACCCTGACAGCCAAGGTGGCAGGTACCATGAAGGCTGCTATCTGGGTGAACAAAGGTAACCGCGATGTGTACGTAGCAAAGGCAAGCGATGCAAAAGCACTGGCTTTTGGCACTGACATAAAGGTGTCTGGCTATGTTCAGGGTACCAACTGGGAGATTGAAGACCAAGAGAATCCTCTCTACGGCTGTATGATGTTTCAGGAAGAAGTTGCCATGAAGGGTACCGAAGGAAACGATGCCTACATTATCGGTGCAGGCAATCGCCCCGCATGGGTATATCTCACCTTCGCTGCAGCAGCTGGCGAAACCTATTATCTCTTCTGCAAGAGCACACAGATAGGCTTCGGTGGCTTTGAATTTACAGCAGGTGGTGCCGACGGCATCAACAGCGTTTCTGCTGCCAATGCACAGAAGGTGGTTGCCTGCTTCACCGCAAACGGTGCTCGCGTAAGCGCTCCTGTAAAGGGCATCAACCTGGTGAAGTATGCTGATGGCACAACCAAGAAAATCATCAAGAAATAACGACGCCAAGACCTGTCTCTTATACACATCTCCGAGCCCACGAGACAGGCAGAAATC
>CALZNR010000220.1 GCA_945827565.1 uncultured Prevotella sp. | reverse complement strand
TTTCTGCCTGTCTCGTGGGCTCGGAGATGTGTATAAGAGACAGCTATAAACTCTCGCCATTTGAGCAGCCGCAGACCGGGCACTCTGTTGAAGAGTTTGCCGTTGAGATCCCACGTAAGATGCCCCACGGCATACCTGTCCATCAGATATTCCATATCGCCCACCAAAGAAAAAGTGCCATGACGGGTGATATACGACAGGTTGGAGGGTGCCATCTGCAACAGCAGCACAGGCACACGGTTCCACACCATACCACCCTTGACACGCACATCCAGTTTGCCCCAACTGTTGAGCCAGAAACGCCTGAAGGCAGAGGCCTCGGTGATATGATAGCGATGCTCGCCGCCCAGCAAGCCCTTGAAGCCCATGGTGTGACTAAGGGTGAGCACAGGAGCATCGAGATTGAGGGGGCGCCGCTTGGTTTTGGTTTCTACCGTGGTTTCTCCCGGTGCATAGCGCAGCGAGACACTGAGCGAGGTGGTACGCATACCACCAATATGGGGTTCAGAAACCACGGGCTGCTGCTTCTCTGCGGTGAGTGTAAGAGTGGTGCGCAGTCCCCACTGCTCCTCACGGTCCATACAGAGTTGCTGTTTGTTGAAGAACACCTGACGATAGTGTTTGGCCCACTTGACTGCCAGAAACATATTGTCCTTGTCGGTGGAGAGGAACCTGTCGGCAGGGGAGCACACGTCGTTGGCAGAAGAGAAGGAGATGCTGCGCACGGGGAATGTCTCTGCAAAATACTCCTTTTTGCGCAACGAGTAGGTGACACCTGCACTGTAGTAATGGGCTCTGCTGCGCCATCCATGGGCATAATAGCCCTCGAAAAACAGTTGCGGATGGAGCAATGCCGTGGTCTGTCCGCCGATACGAGTGCGCAGTCCATCG
The DNA here is from genome assembly GCA_945827565.1 of uncultured Prevotella sp. Lineage (GTDB taxonomy): Bacteria > Bacteroidota > Bacteroidia > Bacteroidales > Bacteroidaceae > Prevotella. Next base: position 2,792 of record CALZNR010000220.1, on the reverse strand, counting down.
TGTTCATTGGCACTGATGATGGAACTTACCGGACCTATATCCACCCTGTTTTTCCTATGCCGGGGGGCTGTTTCCACATAATTCTCCACCAGCAGCGACACTGCTGTCCTCATCCATCCCAAGCGTTTGCTGCGCTGAATATTCTCCATAAAGGCGTCCATGCGCTGTTCGGCACCCGTGAGGGCGATGGGACGGTGAGCCTCCCAGTAGTCTTTGCCTTGTTGTCGGGCAAGGCGGCGCTCATCAGCCACATGCCCTCTGCTGAACAGCGAGTCGGCAAGCGGACTGAAGCTATAGTTATCCATCCGTGTGTTGCGCACCAGTATGGCCTGCTGCAGAAAGTCGTGCACCGACAGTTCTATCACCATATCATCCTGCACGGGCAACCATTCACCTTCCTCCACCTCACCATACTCCTGCAGAATATCCAAGCGCTTGACAAAGTTCACCGTATTCACTTTGGGGATAGACAGGTGGCACCGCCGCACCCGATAACTGTTGTCGGCCATGACATACAGTTCTCCGCTGAAGCCGTGGTCAAGACTGTTGGCTGGACGAAAGAAGAGATGCACACAGGGTTGCTGCTGCACCAGCACCGTGTCGATGATGAAATAGTGATAGAAGCTGATGGCCCTGTTGGCTATGGGCGACAGCAGAGTGTGCTGCAACAGCCTGATATTCTCGTCGTAGATATCCACATTGGTAAAGAAGTCGCGCATGGCGTCATTGAGCAGGTCACCACTTCTAAACAGATTGCCAATGCCTGAGTTTCGTTCTGCCAGCACTATCTCTCGCAGGGCACGGGATTGCTTTCGATACACCCTGCTTGTCATGGTCTCTGTGGTGGCAAGTGGCAGTATCTTTTTCCCGTTATATGGACATGTCTCCACCTGCCCGGCTGCCTCGGGCAACAGGCGCAAAGCCCCACTCTGGAGTTGTTCGGGGGTCACCTCATTGGCAGAGAAGGTGAGCTTCTGGTACTTCCTGCAGCTGTAGTAGTTGTGATGGGCAGCACTGTTGGAATCTCTGCGTGCTATCACCCGGCGCATCAACTGCACCGCAGGATTGTTTTTTCGGCGATAGCGTTCCCGCTTCTTACTTACCGTTATCTCCTGTATCTGGTGCGTTTTGTTGTACCACTGCGAGGTGTCGGTGCTGAGATGGGCATTGTTTTGTGCCTCTATAGGCAAGAAGAGGAATGTCGTGACTATCCACAACACTCCTCTCAGCGCATATATATATAATGTGCGGGGCACCCTCATGCTTCTTGTCAAACGGTATCAGAAAACAACACGCTCTCAGGTGGTGAAATACTTCTCGTTGAGCATTCTGCTGAACCGCTCATGCCGATAGTGCATCCACGCATACATCAGCGACATGATGCACAGTTCCACCATCGGATAGAGGTAAGGGATATCGAGCAGACAGCCCACAAAGAGTGAGAAGGCTCTGAGGTTATGCGTGAGCAGGTTGGTATATTTCATCAGAGGCAGAGAGTGGCGGCGCACATCATCACGCAGAGTCTGCGGTATATCTTCTGCATTGGGATAGCAGCGACGCACGTTGGCATAGAACTGCTGAAAATGGGGGGTGCGTCTCTCCTGACCGGCACAGTAGTTGGTGTAGAGGGTGTAGAACAGGCGGTCGAACCACTTTTCGCGAGGCAACGACTGCAAGATGGCTCGCTGTGAGGCAGAGTCGTCGAGTTCACTACCCTTCCTGCCCAAGAGGAAGAACAAGTGAATCTGCCTGTAATAGTCGGCCAAAGAGCACTGTGGCGTATGTGCCAGAATACCGGCTGCCGCACAAAGCACAAAGCCCCACCAGCCCCACTGCACATGAGTGAAGGGTATATCCTGCGGAAACAGGCGCAGGGCTATCGCCACATAGATGGCAGTGAACCACACATCGCTGGAAAAGCCATCCAAGGCACGCCCCAAGAGCGAGCGCTGGTTGGTCATACGTGCCAACTGTCCATCGGCAGAGTCGCAGAAGTTGGCAAGGGTGAGCAGCAGCACGCCCATGAGGTTATGGCACAGGTCGCGGTAATAGAACATCCAGCCTGCTGCCGCCCCCAAGAAGAACGAGAAGATGGTGATGGCATTGGGGGTGATGTGCAGACGCTTGGCAGTCAATGCCAGAAGCAGTCCCATAGGACGGTTGAAATAGATGTCGAGCCACTCCTCGGTGTCTTCCGATTTGAATGATGCACGGAGCAGCGATTTAAATTCTGAGATAGTCATATCAATCTTTTTCCTTTTATACTGACTGACAGAGGCTGTGTGTCTCTGCCAGACGGGTTATTCCTGCAGAAAAGCCTCTGCCTTGGCTATGTCGGTGGCATGGTCTATGTCGAGCACCTTGCTGAAGGGGTGTGCCTGCAGATGCAGTCCGTGGGCTATCAGGGCACGCTGAAAGTTACGCATCCTGCTCTCGCCACGCTCCATACACCGTTGCAGCACTTGCAAGGCAGGTGTGGTGAGCCCGTAGATGCCGCCCGAGATATATTTGGGATGACTGCACTGGTCCAGAAATCCCGTGATGCGCAGATGCTCGTCGGCATCCACATACAGCGGTTTCTCATCGTCAATATAGTCGGTCACGCCCATCACGCCGTCGCATCCCTCTTCCACCTTGCTTTGGAAGGTGCGGATATAGGTGTCGAAATCGGCTTCGCGGAAGATGGTGTCAACGGTGGTGACACAGAACATCCCCTCGCCCAGCACCTTGCTCAACTCATAGAAGCCTGTCTCTTATACACATCTCCGAGCCCACGAGACAGGCAGAAATCT
>CALZNR010000219.1 GCA_945827565.1 uncultured Prevotella sp. | reverse complement strand
GATTTCTGCCTGTCTCGTGGGCTCGGAGATGTGTATAAGAGACAGCTGCATTTGCGCAGCAGTTTTCTGAGCCATGTGTTGGTGTGCTCCCTGCCCTTGTAGCGGCGCAGCCATCCATGCCCCAGCACCTTCTCCTTGGTGCGCAGTATCACCTTCACACCCTTGCTGGGCTTGCTCCAGTTGGCTGGCTTGCCCATCTCACGGCGCACTATCTTGACGCGCTTGCCTATCAGGAAGCGGTTGAGCACCGTTTCATCGTGCCACACGGGCATCACCCCGTTGTTGAGCTCGGCATCCACCAGCTTGTTGCACTCCTCTATCAGCTGCAGAAAGGCCGTGGCCTTGCCACCATTCATCGCACCAGAGAAATAATAGTCGGTTTCGCCGGGTGCCACGCAGCACAGCGATGCTGGCCTGCTTTCGTGTGCCATGCCCGTGGTGCTGTCGGCCATGCACATGGCGCAGAAGTCGTCCTCTACCGGCAGTATGTCGGCAGGCTCCACCACATCCACTATCTTGGCATTGGAGTTGAAGAAGAACAGGTAATCGTTCTCTGCCAACTGCTCACGGATGCGGTGAAACATCTTGAAGCGAAACAGACTGTTGCAGGGCCATCCCATATCATCTTGATGAAACACATGCACCCGCTCGCTCGCCTGTATGTTGCCGTCGGTAAACACATAGTAGTGCTTCTCGGCATCACGGAGCAGATACTGCTCGCTGCTGCTGTAAAACTCGTCCCAGAAACAGGCATAGCGCCCGATGCCAATGTATAAGATGCCTACTCTCATTGCTGTTGAATTATCCATCTGTTGTTGATACTTTTCACAAAAGTAACATTTTTTCTTCAAACAGTGCCTGTTCAGCCCACAATTTTCTTCAAGGCTCCTCATAGCCAATAACCATAAAAAACAGCATTATTATGGCACAATTTGGCGCAGTTTATAGCCAATCACTGTATTTTTCACTATCTTTGCACCCTTGAGGTGGGTTTACAAGCCAACGCCTCGATTTAAAAAAACTATAGCGTAAGTAGGTGTGCAAAATTATTTATATAATCCTCGCACCGCCTACTGCGCATTATCAGCAAGTGACAACAGTCGAGTAGGAGTCACTACACTCCTTTATGTCACATACTGGTTATGCATCACTAATCAATACAATCATTATAAAAATAATTTTGCACACCTACTTATGAAGAAAAAATTTACTCTGATGCTGGTATGCACCCTCGCAGTGCTGCAGGGTGTGGCACAAACCTTGTGGAAAACCTCGTTCAACACAGAAGAGGAGTTCAAGCAATGGACAGTGATAGACAGCAACAACGACGAAAAGACATGGCAGTTCAGTGCCGACGGCACCCCTTCCAAGGTATTCTACAGTTACAGTAGCAGCAATCAGGCTGACGACTGGTTGATTTCTCCCGACATCACCCCCACCGAAGACGGTCCGCTGATGGTGAAATACACCTACAAAGGCAGTTATTACGGCGAGGCCATGGAGGTTTATATGGGCCATGGCAAAACCCCGGAGCAGGTGAACATCCTGATGAACGCCTACCAAGACATCAAAGACAAGGAGCAGGGAGGCTACTTCCTGATAGAAGGCAAGGCTGGCGAGACCTTCAACCTTGCCTTCCACTGCACCACGCCGGCAGACAAATGGCGCCTGTACCTCATTTCGGTAGAGGTGAGCAAGGTGAGCAATCCCGTAGATCTGAAGCTGCAGGCCATCACCGCTCCCGTTAGCGGCAACAACCTTGGCAGCGAAAAGGTGAGCGTCAAGGTGAGCAATGTGGGCTTGGCAGATGTCAACGGATTCAGCTTGGGATATATCGCTGACGGCGGTACTCCCGTGATAGAGACAGTGAACCAGACACTGAAACAAGACGAGGAGATGACCTACACCTTCAACACTCCCGTAGATCTGTCTATCCCACGCCATCAATACACCCTTCAGGTGTTCACCTCACATGATGACGATATAGACCACACCAACGACACCCTCGCTACGCAGGTGCGCCACAAGGCTCCCGCCACAGTGCCCTACGCCTGCGGCTTTGAACCCGAAGACTATACCGAAGAGTTCAAGAGCTTCAACCTGAACGACGACAGCGGTAAGTTCGAGATATACTACTCCACTAGCTGGTTCTCCATGGCACGCACAGGCATGGGCTGCCTGGCATACAACTACGACAAGGAGAATGAGGGCGATGACTGGGTGATACTGGAGCCCATCAGGGTGGAGGCAGGCTACCACGCACTCAAGTTCTGGTACTCGGGCAGCGACAACCACCCCGAGAAGTTTGCTGTGTACTACGGTAGCGAGCAAACCCCACAGGCCATGACCAACAAGATTGTGGAGTATGCCCCCTTCCTCAGCGACCCCTATGTGGAGAGCATCAACATCCTGTATTTCGACCAGCCACAAACCATCTACATCGGTTTCCACGCCTTCAGCGACAAAGACGAGAACTGGCTCACCATTGACGACCTTACCTTCGACAAGGTGTCGTCAGAGGATGTGGATATGATGATCACCAACCTGAGCAATCCCACCAACGTGGTGCGCTCAAACAGCGACCGCACCGTGAAGTTTGAACTGCGCAACGTGAGCATCGTTGACACCAAAGGCACCGTGAAGCTGATGGTGGATGAGAAGGAACTCATTTCGCAAGAAGTGGATGTCAAGGCACAGGAGTACAAAACCGTGACCATCGACGGCATCCTCAGCGCTGTGGAGCCCGGCAACCACACACTGACCATCGCCGTGACATGCGACAAAGACAAGAACACTGCCAACGACACCCTGCGCACCGAGATTACCGTGCTGGGCACTCCCGTGAAATACTGGGACTTTGAAGACAAGGTGCTGCCCACAGAGTTCAGCTATCTGGTGAAAGACACTGCCGTGATCCATCCCGATGCCGGCGAAGAGTTCAACGCCAACGGCTGGGGCTTCTTCAACATAGGCAAGCACGAGGTACTGGGCGAAACAGTGCTGGCATGCAACACATGGTTCACCACCGAGACCAAGGCAGACCGCTGGCTGGTGATGCCCGTGATGAAGGTAACGGGCGACGACGCCTTCTTTGCATGGAATGCCAACTCGTTCAATGCCAACTATCTGGAGTCTTACGAGGTGCAGGTATCTACCGATCCCGACTTCTACTGGCTCAACACCGACGAACTGATGGATGTGGAGCGTGAGACTATCTTCACCAAGGCACGTGGTGTGAGCCTTGCCAAATACAAAGACAAGAACATCTACGTGGCTATCTGCGTAAAAACCCTCAATGGCGAGGCACTCATCCTCGACAACATCGGCTTCTATGGTGGCATCACCAACGGCACCCCCGATGGCATCAGCACCATCAGCACAGGCAGTGGCATCAACACCTCTGCCGCCGTTTACAACCTTACAGGCAAGCAGATAACCACCCTTCAGGGCGACAAGCTGTCTGCCAAGTCTCTGCCCGCAGGCATCTACATGATAAAACGTGGCGCCGAGGTAAAGAAGGTGATGATAAAATAACCCGCCCCTCCCATCCGTTGCATATCATCCCGCAACGGATAAGGGCATAAACAACGAGCGTTTGGGCTGTGCTTCGCCATGAGGCACAGCCCTTCGTTCTATTCTACGGTTAAAATAAATGTTAAAAATAACGAAAGGTGTGGTAACTATATAAAATT
>CALZNR010000218.1 GCA_945827565.1 uncultured Prevotella sp. | reverse complement strand
CGAGATTTCTGCCTGTCTCGTGGGCTCGGAGATGTGTATAAGAGACAGTGGGGCCCCTGCTGAGGTTACAGTGAACAATGTGGATAAGCGTGATATAGCCAAGGTGCTGTGGGTGGCTCCTGTGGGTGTAGAAGGTATTCAGGGCTACAATGTGTATCGCGATGGCGAGAAGGTCAATACTGCTTTAATTACTGCCACATCTTTCTATGATAAAGGTGTAAAAGAGGGGCAGCACACCTATCAGGTAGAGGCTGTTTGTGCTGATAACACCATGGTGAAATCAGATGAGGTGGCCTTTGAAATGAAAACCATTGGCATGTCTCAGCCTATTTCGCTGTTTGCACGCCAAAAGGGTGTCAACAGTGCCTATCTGCAGTGGGATGAGCCAATGAGCAATTATCCCACCTTTGGTTATTACGATTATGAAAATCCCAATACACAGGGCTTTGGTGTAACACAAGACGGCGTCACTTTTGAGTGCGCCATCAAGTTGGACAAGGAGGATATGGCGCAGTTTGACAACTACCAGTTGACCAAAGTGGATTTCTTCCCCATGTCAGACCAAAAGAACTGGACTCTGAATGTATATCAAGCTGATGGTGACACATTGAAGCTTATCTACACACAGCCTATCTCACAGCCACTCAACTATCAGGTAAAGAACACCGTTAAATTGTCTCGACCTCTTGATGTCGTGGCAGAAGACCTGTATGTGGCACTCAAGGTAACAGTGCCTGTGGCAAGTACAGATGTGCTGGGTATGGACTATGGTACACTGAATACCAAGGCCGACCTGCTAAGAATGGAGGGCGAAAAGATGTTCTATTCTCTTTACGAAATTTCTTCCTATCAAGGCTATCCCAGCTACACCGCTTGGATGGTGGATGCGGTTTTGGAACCCAAAGATGGTGTATCAGATAATTTAGATGAGTTGACTGGTTATGAAGTCTATGTGGACGATGTACTAAAGGTGTCACAAAAGGAAACAGAAGTGGTTCTTCCTGGTATTGTCGAGGGCAACCATACCGTAGGAGTGAAGGCTGTGTTTGCCAATGGTAAATCATCAGAGGTAACCTCCAAGAACTTGAATGTTGCGGCTCGCTATGAAAGGGTTGAGAATGTGAATGTAAGAGCCGTTGGCTCTTCTTCTATCCATGCCGCATGGAGCACTCCGCTCGACAACGATGCCACCACCATGACCTATGCTTCAGGCAAGGCTGCCACAGATGCCGACTATGGTGTAAAGGGTCCTGAGTCGTTAAACTATGCGCTGATGGTGGGTGCACTGTATAAGTCGTCTATGTTCAAGGGTTATATGGGTTATCAGGTGGATGGTTTCCGCTTCTATCCAACGGCCGAAAGTGTGTTCACGTTTATGTTGTTTGAAAACGGCAAGCAGATATGTGAACAAGAGGTAGAGGCCGATGAGGTGATACTCAATGGTTGGACAACTGTAAAACTGAAGACACCTGTAACCATCAATCCTGCGTGCGACTACAAGATGGTGATTGACTGCTATGATGTGGATCCTGGCAAGGCTCCTATGGCAATGGATGGTAATTCCTGTCAGCCCAATGTGTCAGACCTCTATTCTGTAGATGAATATGCGGAAGACTGGTCTTCTGCAAGTGTGGATGGTGGTATCAATGGCAACTGGATGATAGGTCTGGATATTGTAGATGCCAATGCACAGCCCGTTAATGCAAGTGGTTATAGGGTGTTTGTTGATGGCAAGATTGTCAATGAAACAATGGTCACCGCCAATGAGTACGACTACGATTTTGGCGCAGAAGATGCAAAGAAGCACATGATTCGCATTGACACCTACTATCCTAATCTCACTAATCCCTACGTGGGCGCTCTCAATTACTTCTACATCGGTACTGCAGCCATCAACGATGGTAAGATAGAGCAACTTAGATTAACCTATGGAAGCAATATCCTAAAAGTAAAGGGTACAGGTGTTGAGTCGCTTGCCGTATATACTGTGGATGGACGCCGTGTTGCTGCTGCCAATGGAGATGAAGTACATCTCAACGCAATGGGCGCTGGATTATATCTTGTCAAGGTGAAGGCAAACGGAATCACCACCACACAGAGGATAGAAATAGTGAAATAAGTATCTTAGTATAAATGCAAATCTTCAATGGGGCTGTGCCGTAATAACGGTGCAGCCCTTTTTGAATGAAGTTATGTTTCGTAGTGTATTGTTGGGGGAGTGTTGTTTAAGCGGGATGTGTTCCCTTTCAGTTTGCACTATTTCAATATGATTATTACTTCCAATTCGCTCATTAGATGCAAGTCATTCATTTGACGGTTATGTGCAAGGACGCTTCCACTTCGTGCACGCTTCGTGCACCCTTTCTTGTCATTGCAAATGTCAAGCATGTTTGGGTTGAATATGCTCATTTAGTATATCGAAAACGCTCAGGAATATAAGCCAGTTGGCATCATCATGCTCACGTCAGAATTGGGTTGTATAATCCCAAATTGGCCATTAGCGTTATGATGATAACTGGCTTATATTTTTGAACAGATGTCTTTACGTTTTGAGGGCGCAATGGGGGCCCATTGTTACCGATAGGCGGAAAGACAGATGACAAAAAGAACCATTTCGTTAAGCCAAATGAGCAGAGCCAAGCGTGCTTGAGCTATGCCATGGCGAGAAATGGTCGGATTCATTCCAAAGCATGTCTGCGCATAACAGTCTAATGGCCGATTTGGGATAATACAGGATCTGTCATCGGGCATTCCTCTGCTCCTATAAACATACACAAAATACAAAGGGGACTCTGCTTCACAATGAAACACAGTCCTCTTTGCTTGCTGCGGGCTAAACGCAGGTTCAGTTTTTCTTTTATTGGTTCTTGATTTCTTTAAAAATAGTTTTTGCCTTTTCCCAATACTCTTTGCCGTAGAGCACCCAAGCAGTGGAGAGAGCAAAGCCCAAGAATGTCCAGATGATAAGCACCTTGGCACGACTGTTCTGTGGCCTAAGCGGTACTGATGCTGGTTGAATAACGGCAAAAACAGGCTTTTCCTCTATCACTTTGCCACGAGCCATCTCTGCCTGTACTTTCATCTGGGAATAGATTTGGGAGGCAATGTTCAGTTCGGTAGAGAGGCGGTTACCTTCAGAAATAACAGCATTGAGGATAAGTCCGCGGTTATTGTCCTGATAGTAGGCGTATGCCCTGCTCGCTTTGAGGTAGCGCTGATGGCTTTCTTCTGCAATCTTTGTGTAGCTCTCCAGATTCTCTCTTGCTTTTTGAGTGCGGTACTCTGTGATAAACTCGCGTAAGAACTTACATACAGTATCTGCCACTGTGGCAGCCACCACAGGATTGTCCATGGTTACCTGGATGGTGGTTTCGCCTGTTTTCTTGTCCACCTCCACCTGTATTGCCTTGTTAAGGTATTTCACCACTTTGTATTGCTCTTTGGTAAGTTGAAACAGGTTCAGCCCCTTGTCTTTATCCTCTTCTTCCTCTTTGGATGAGAAGAGCGAGAAGATGGGTTTGGTGACATAGCCTATGACAGTTCCGATGGAAAACTGCTTGCGTGTGAGATAGCCCATGAGAGTGGTGTCAATATTGCGCTTAGGGTCAACCACTTTCATGTCAAACATCTTGGTGACAAAGGGTGTAGATGCCACCACTTCGGGATACCTGTCTCTTATACACATCTCCGAGCCCACGAGACAGGCAGAAATCTC
>CALZNR010000217.1 GCA_945827565.1 uncultured Prevotella sp. | reverse complement strand
AGATTTCTGCCTGTCTCGTGGGCTCGGAGATGTGTATAAGAGACAGGATGAGAGGCAACGGCTGACCCGTTACGGGCACTATGCCCACTGCCACCATCATGTTGAAGGTGGCCTGCACCACCAGCAGCAATGCCAGACCCATCACCAGAAAGGCAGGAAAATTGTTCTCGCACTGACTGGCGATGCGGGCTGCCCTGAACAGCAGCACCACGTAGAGAAACACCACAAAGGCGGCTCCAAAGATGCCCATCTCTTCGATGATGATGGCATAGATAAAGTCAGAGAATGCCTGTGCCAGAAAATCGCGCTCCACACTGTTGCCCGGTCCCTTGCCTATCACATTGCTCGACACGATGGCTATGTTGGCATGTGCCACCTGTGCATCTTTATCCAAGTCGTAGTCTTTTGGGTCAACCTCTTTCTCGTCGCTAAACTTCTCTATACGTTTCTTCCATGTAGAGGCACGGTGGAACATCTTTTCCAGAGCGCCCTCATCTTTCTTCCTGACGGATTTATCCACCTGTTCAGCCACTTCAGCGCCACCAGCCTCATCGGCAGCCTTGGCTGTGCTGTCGGCGCTGCCTGCCATGAAGATGAAAGCCAAACCAAGGGCTGCCATCACAAGCACCACGCCAAACAGCTTGCCCAACTGCACCATGGGCACCCTGCCCACAAACATCATAAGCACCACCACAAATACCAGCAGCACGGCAGTAGAGAGGTTCTCGAGCAGAATGAGGAAGGCAATAGGTACGGTGATGACGAGGATGTACCTGAACGCCATCTTGTCGGCTCCATTCTCGTGCTGCATCACACCGAGCACCTGCGCCACCGCCAGCACCACGGCTCCCTTGGCTATCTCTGAAGGCTGGAAGGTGATGCCAAAGATGGGTATCATGCGCTGGGCGCCGTTGATATTCTGTCCTGCCACCAGCACCCACAGCAAGGTGATTACAGAGAGGAACAGCAGTGTCACCGTGAGCAATTTGAAATATCTGCAAGGGACATTGAGCACCACCACAGCCACGAAAGTGCCTATGAGCAGCATTACGGCATGCCTCACCATGGGCATCACGTAGTTGTTGTCGTAAGAGAGGTGACTGGATGCACTGAACACTTCCACCAAGCTAATCATGCAGAGGAAGAAGAACACTATCCATATCACCTTGTCGCCCTTGAAAATATTTGAAATCTTCTTGTTCATTCAGTTGTATGTTCTTGCCTTTATTTATTATCGTTTTGAGTTTGTCTAACTTGTAACTGTCAGGGATTTACCCCCCCGTACAGGAAGCAGGGAGGCCTACAGACTTCTTGCCAGAGTTTTAAACTGTTCGCCTCGGTCTTCCATGTTTTTAAACAGGTCGAAGCTGGCACAGCACGGACTCAGCAGCACTGTTTCGCCGGGTTTTGCCAGCTCATAACATGCCTCTATGCACTCCTTCATAGAATGTGTATCGCGCACGGGTATGCCCATTCCATCGAAGAAATTGTGCAGTTTAGTATTGTCTGCTCCAAGATACACCAATGCCGAGCACTTCTGTGCCACAAGGTCTTTGATGGCATTGTAGTCGTTGCCCTTGTCTTTGCCTCCAAGAATAAGCACCACCTTGGTCTTCATGCTCTCCAAGGCATACCAGCAGGCATCCACGTTGGTGGCTTTAGAGTCGTTGACATACTGCACGCCACGCACGCTGACCACTTTTTCCAGTCGGTGCTCCACGCCGGGGAAGTCGCTCAGGCTCTTGCGTATCACCTCTTTCCTGATACCTGCGATATTGGTGGCTATACCCGCTGCCAAACTGTTGTACACATTGTGCACCCCGGTAAGGCTCAACTTCTCTTGCTCCATGTTGAAGGGTGTGGGCACCTCTATGGTGTATTTGCCCTCTTCAATATATCCTATGGAGCCCTTTTCCTTGATTTTGGAGAAGGGGCACTGCACGGCCTTTATGTCGTATTTCTCCAGTTCACGCTTGATGATGGGGTCGTCGTTCCAATAGATAAAGGCGTCATCAGAAGTTTGGTTCTGTATGATGCGCATCTTGGAGTCCACATAGTTCTGCATGCAGTTGTCGTAGCGGTCCAGATGGTCGGGGGTGATATTGAGCAAGATGGCGATATTCGCCCTGAAACGGTACATATTGTCCAGCTGGAACGAACTGAGCTCTATGATGTAGTATTCGTGCGGCTCTTCTGCCACCTGCAATGCCAGCGAATGACCTATGTTGCCCGCCAGTCCCACGTCGTAGCCTGCCTCTTTGAATATGTGATAGATGAGCGATGTGGTGGTGGTTTTGCCATTGCTACCTGTGATACAAATCATCTTGGAGTGGGTATATCTGCCAGCAAACTCTATCTCGCTGATGATGCCGATACCCTTTTCCACGGCACGCTTCACCATGGGAGCCTTGTCGGGGATGCCCGGGCTCTTGATAATCTCATCGGCATTGAGTATCTTCTCGGCGGTGTGTGTGCCCTCTTCCCACTCTATACCGCGGTCGTTGAGCATCTTCTTGTATCTGTCGTGGATGAGCGACATATCAGAAACAAACACATCAAAGCCCTCTTTCTTGGCAAGCACTGCAGCTCCTGCGCCACTCTCTCCTGCACCCAGTATCACAATTCTTTTTGCCATTTTCTTTGTTCTTCTTTGGTTCCGTTATAGCTGTATATTTGTTTTCTTCCCTGCTATCTCACCTTGAGGGTGATGATGGTCATGGCAGCAAGGATGATGGATATAATCCAGAATCTCACGGTGATTTTCGACTCATGGAAGGGACGGTGGGGCCACCTCTTGAGCAGATAGGTACTGGTGGCATCAAGCTGCGAGTCGAGTTTCCTGAAGTTGTCGTGGATGGGGGTGGCCCTGAACACGCGCACTCTTCTGCCCTTGCGCTTCTGCAACTTGAACCACTGTGTTTGGATAATCACACTGAGGCTCTCCACGAAGAAGATGCCACAGAGGATGGGCAGCATCAGCTCTTTGTGAATGATGATGGCACACACGGCAATGATACCGCCGATGGTGAGCGAACCGGTGTCGCCCATAAACACCTGGGCGGGATAGGCGTTGTACCACAGAAAACCTATCATGGCACCCACAAAGGCACAGATAAACACCACCAGCTCTTCTGAACCTGGAATGTACATGATATTGAGGTAGGCGGCATATTCTATATGACTGGACACATAGGCCAGGATGCCCAGCGCCACACCCACCACGGCAGAGTTGCCTGCACACATGCCATCCATTCCATCGTTGAGATTGGCACCGTTCGACACGGCTGTAACCACAATGATGGTCATCACCACAAAGAGTATCCAGCCTGCCGCCGTTTTATATTTTCCACAGAAGGCCATCACCTCTGAATAGTCAAGGTTGTGGTTCTTCAAGAAGGGGATGGTGGTCTTGAGCGATTTCTCTGCCTCGCTCTTGTGCTTCACCACGGTCGCCTGGTTCTGCTTCTCCAGCACCACATTCTCGCGCATCACTGCGTCAGGACTAAAATACAGGGCCAGTCCCACTATCAAACCTATGCTCACCTGTCCCACTATTTTGTATTTGCCTTTCAGTCCCTCCTTGTTGCGCTTGAATATCTTGATATAGTCGTCAAGAAAGCCCAGAAAGCCCAGCCACACTGTGGTAATCATCATCAGGATGAGATAGATGTTGCGCATACGCCCCAACAGTATCACGGGCACCAGGATGGAGATGATGA
>CALZNR010000216.1 GCA_945827565.1 uncultured Prevotella sp. | reverse complement strand
ATTTCTGCCTGTCTCGTGGGCTCGGAGATGTGTATAAGAGACAGATAGTACCCTTGTCACCGCTCATTCCCAGATTGCCTGTGATGCTGAAGGACGTACCCGATGTATATCCGTGGCTGCCCGAGCTGGTGCTCGACGGAGTAGCGTCGCGAAGTTCCAGATCTCGTTGCTTGCCGAAAAGGCGTATGTGGGCATGTGCATCCTTCATGTAGGGACCGAAGCATTTGGTTATTTCAAGGTAATACTGTTTGCCGTCATCGTTCGTCAGCAGCACCCTCTTTTTGCACGCCATCCATTTGTCCTTCTCGTTGAGGTCTTGTGAGCCCAGTTGGCTGGCGTGGAATACTGCGTGCAGGCGCACCATGTAGTATTCTTCTTCATTTTTGAAGTCGAAGAGCGTATAAACATAGAACTGGTATTCGCTGAGCATGGTGGTGCCGCGTATGGCGCTCGGGCCCACGGTGCTCTGTACCGTGTATGTCTGGGCTTCCATCATGTCTTTCAGACTGGCAGATGCGGCGTTGTGGTGGAGCATCTTTGCCCATGCGGCAGCCTTGTCCTGCTCCATTTGCTTCTTGCTTGCCTCTGCGTTCTTCACCCAGCTCACCAACAGGTCGGCCGACTTGCCGTAGTTGTAGGGTGTCACCTCGCACTCATCGTTTGTCTCTACCGTGGCCGTGGATGTGATGCCGTCCTCGTCGGTGATGGTCACCACCGTGCTGTCGGCACTGCTCTTGGCCTGCTTCTCCAAGTCGTTCACCACGTAGGTGTCGTTCAGTCTGAAGGCCACGGCCTCGTTCTCTATGGTGTTCATGCCGGCGGCGCCATCGTTTTGTGTGGCAGCCACTTCCATGCGCTGCAGGAAGGAGTGAACGTTGTCAGAGCAGTAGCCCGTGCTCTCCAACAGTTTCTCGGCGCTCTTCACCGTTTGGGTCATGCGCTCCCAGGTGCTCTTGGTGGGTTCCACCAGTATCAGGCTTGCCCCCTTGTCGAATTGTTTTATCAGGTAGGCGGCCTGCTCTGTGGTGATGCCTGCCTGCAGGGTCTTGGGTGTCACCACCACCACCTGTGCATCTTCTGCCATCTGTGCCGTGCGGTTGTTCATGCGGTTGGCCAATGCCTGTCCAAAGTCAGAGGCATCGCTGCCCATGAAGCACACCTTTCCGTTGTAGGTCACTTCTATCTGGTCGTTGGTGGGCACCGGCAGGTTGGGCACCACCTCTGGGTTGGGGGTCTGCTCAGGCGCCTCGCTTTTGTCATCGCTACATGCTGTTACTGTCCATGAGAACGACAATGTAGCCAAGAAAGAAACCATCATTTTTCTCCATCCGAAGTTTGTAATTGCAGTTTTCATATCAAAAGGTATTTAGTGTTGTTTTCTGTGGACAAAGTTAGGCCGTCTTTGCATACGTTGTTCTGATGCAGATGTTTTTTTTATGGTTTTGTTGTGCCAACCGTTGCGTTTTGTGCCATATCTCGCCATGAATTGCCTAAAATGACACAAATGCGCCCTTTGCCCGTGTACTTGTTTCCGTGTGCAGTGCTATTCCACCAGTTTTCTGAACTCGTGGGGCGACAGGCCGAAGGCATTCTGAAACTTTCTGTAGAAGGTGCGCACGCTGGCAAAGCCCGCCTCTTGGGCACATGCCGCCACGTTGTAGTTGGGATTGTCGTGCAGCATTCGCAGGGTGCGCAGCAGCCGCAGGTAGTCCAGATACTCGTCCACCGACTTGTAGATGGTCTTGGTCTTGTATAGTGATGCTATCCTGCTCTGTGTCACCCCCACCAGTTCGGCTATCTGCTTGATGCCGAAGTCGGGTGGCAGCGGAATGTTCTCCTGTTCCAGCCGTGTCTCGATGATGGCCAGCAGTTCGCTGTCGTCTTTCTTGTCGGCGCTCTTCATGAATTCTCGGTGCTTTCTTATCAGTTCTTTCAGCCAGTCTATGCGCCGGCGCACCTCATAGCCCATTTCCACCTGTTCTGCCAGCACCATGTTGCGCGCAATGAGTTGTGCGTTTGCCTCGTGCAGCAGTGCCACTTCCTTGCGCAGTGCCTCCACTTCGGCCAGCAGTTCGCTGTTGTCTTTCTTTCCTGTCATAGTTTCTTCTTATTCACTATATATAGGTGTCGTTCTTCCTTATCGTGCCTGTATCGCCAAAGGATGCCGACCTTTGCTGTATGCAAAAGTAATGGCAAATCTTTATCCGAGATGATGTTTGCGATAGTTTGTTGGTGTTTTGATTATTTCGTTACATTTGCCGCAGTTGCAATAAGGTGGTGAAGAGATAAATGCAGTGGGCAGTGTGTTGCTCAGTCGTACAGGTGGAACATGCGTTCCATCATCTGCCACTTCTCGTCAGAGGTGGCTTCGGCAGAGCACTGCTGGAACTGCGACACGTATGCCTCCCACTCCGCTTGTCGGGGCAGGGAGGCTAATTTCTTCATGGCACTGTCCCAATCAAAATCCTGTGGTGTTTCCACGATCATCACCAACCGGTTGGCCAGGATGTATATTTCCATTTCCAGGATGCCCACCTGCCTGATGCCTTGTTTTATTTCGTCCCAAAAGTGCTCCTTGTCGTGCGCCTCACGGTACTTGGCAATCAGTGCATCGTCGTGGCGCAGCTCCATAGTCTGGCAGTAGCGCTTCACTGCGCACTGGTATTCCTTGCGCAGGTATCCGTTGGTTTTGTTTTCTTCCATAGCATTAGATGTGATAGATGAGTCAATGGTTATTGGTGGTGAGCAGGCGCGAACCATCGGGCTGGGTGGTGATGCTTACCCTGACAGCGTCTTCGGGCAGCAGGTCTTCGATGAGTTCAGGCCATTCTATGAAGCAGAGGGCACCGCTGTAAAAATAGTCTTCATAGCCCATGTCGAACACTTCCTCCAGTTTTTTGATGCGGTAGAAGTCGAAGTGATAAATCAGGGCTGCTGTGGTGTCGCTCTGGTACTCGTTGACAATGGCAAAGGTGGGTGAGGTAATGACCTCGGTAACCCCCAGTGCTCTACACACCTCTTTGATAAAGGTGGTTTTGCCTGCCCCCATGGCACCGTAGAAGGCAAATACGCGGGCATCGCCGATGCCCTCTGCAAAGGTTCTTGCTGCCTGTTGCAGGGCTTGGGAGGTGGTGTCCTCCTTTTGAATACAGGGAATAGTGATGTTCATTTCTTGTGTTTTTTTCCTTTCATGGTGATGAGCGGTATCATCATCTCTTCCATAGAGATGCCGCCGTGCTGGAAGGTGTCTTTGTAATAAGACACGTAATAGTTGTAATTGTTGGGGTAGGCAAAGAAGCTGTTGCCTGTGGCAAAGACATAACTGGTGCTGAGATTGGGTGAGGGCAGGAAGGCCTTTTGAGGCTCCTTGATGACCATCAGTTCCTTGCTGTCGTAACCCAGATTCTTGCCCAGTTTGTAGCGCAGGTTGGTATTGGTGTTCTTGTCGCCCACTATCTTTACTGCCTTGTTGGTGCGTATGGAGCCGTGGTCGGTGGTGATGACCACAGTGCAGGGAGTGGCAGCCAGTTGTCTGAGCAGTTCGGATATGATGGAGTGGCGAAACCAGCTGAGGGTGATGGAGCGGTAGGCCGACTCGTTGTTGGCCAGTTCGCGCACCATCTTAGACTCTGTGCGGGCGTGGCTCAGCATGTCGATGAAGTTGAACACCACCACGTTGAGATCGTTGTTCAGCAGCTGTTTGAACTGCTTCATCAGTCGCTCGGCACCATTGCTGTCTCTTATACCAC
>CALZNR010000215.1 GCA_945827565.1 uncultured Prevotella sp. | reverse complement strand
ACACACTGCATATCGTCGGCAGCGTCAGATGTGTATAAGAGACAGGTGTTGGTGGGCCATGATGGTGGTTCGGAAACATACGTGAAAAACAAGGTGCTGGCATGTGAGGCTTGTGGCTTCAAATCTACCTTGATACGTTTTGAAGACAACGTGTCGGAAGATGAGCTGCTGGCATGTGTTGACAAACTCAACAACGATGCCGATGTAGATGGCTTTATCGTGCAGTTGCCCCTGCCCAAGCATATTGACGAGCAGAAAATCATAGAGGCTATTGACTATCGCAAGGATGTGGATGGCTTCCATCCCGTTAATGTGGGGCGCATGGCAATAGGTTTGCCCTGCTTCATTTCTGCCACTCCGCTGGGTATCATCACACTGTTGCAGCGCTATGGCGTTGAAACCAGTGGCAAGAAGTGTGTTATTCTGGGTCGCTCCAATATCGTGGGCAAACCCATGGCACAGCTGATGATGCAAAAGCAGTATGGTGATGCCACCGTTACAGTGTGTCACAGCCGTTCCACCACACTCAAGGAGGAATGTCGTCAGGCTGACATCATCATTGCGGCTATAGGTAAACCCGACTTTGTGACGGCAGACATGGTGAAGCCTGGAGCAGTGATTATAGATGTAGGCACCACCCGTGTGCCCGATGCTACCCGCAAGAGCGGCTACCGTCTGAATGGCGATGTGAAGTTTGACGAGGTAGCCCCCCTCTGCAGTATGATAACCCCCGTGCCAGGTGGAGTGGGTCCTATGACCATCTGCTCGCTGATGAAGAACACCTTGGCAGCCGGCAAGAAAGAGTATTACCGGTAATCTGCCGAGGCAGAGAGAATAGGAAAACAACCAAAATAGTTTATGACTGCCGAAGAATATTACCAGCAAGGCAACTGCTATCGTAAGCAGGGCAGATGGGCAGACGCCATCAATCAATACACGATGGCTGAAGAGATGGATCCTAACAGTCCTGCCGTGGAGGCAAAACGGATGCTCAACGACATCATGGGCTATTATAACAAGGATATGTACAATCCGTGAAAATGTTGTAAGGCAATGAGTAAAATTAAAGGTGCCATTGTGGTCAATACCGTAAGGTGCAAGGGATGTGCCCTCTGTGTGGAGGCGTGTCCCAAGCATGTGATTGCAGTGGGAAAGAAGGTAAACGTGAACGGCTATCCTTATGTAGAAGCGGTTCGACAGGAAGACTGTATCGGATGTGCCTCTTGTGGCATCGTTTGTCCTGATGGGTGCATCACCGTTTACAAGAAAAAGTTTGATTAAAAGGAGAGCATGAAGATGGCAGAACAACAAGAAGTGACACTGATGAAAGGCAACGAGGCTATTGCCCGTGCTGCCATACGGTGTGGCGTGGATGGATTCTTTGGCTATCCCATTACACCACAAAGTGAAATTATAGAAACTCTGGCACTCGACAAACCGTGGGAAACCACTGGCATGGTGGTGCTGCAGGCTGAGAGCGAGGTGGCAGCCATCAATATGGTGTATGGTGCTGCCGGCGCTGGAAAGAAGGCGTTTACCTCTTCTTCCAGTCCTGGTGTGGCATTGATGCAGGAGGGTATCTCCTACATGGCTGGTGCCGAACTGCCTGGTGTGGTGGTCAATGTGCAGAGAGGAGGTCCTGGATTGGGCACCATACAGCCCTCGCAAAGCGACTATTTCCAAGCCACCAAGGGAGGTGGCAATGGCGACTACCATGTCATTGTGCTGGCTCCCAACTCAGTGCAAGAGATGGCAGACTTTGTGGATCTGGCTTTTGAACTTGCATTCAAATATCGCAATCCTGCGATGATACTGAGCGATGGAGTGATAGGACAGATGATGGAGAGAGTGGTGCTGCCGCCCTACAAACCTCGTCGCACGGAGGAGGAGATAAGACAGCAGTGCCCCTGGGCCACCATAGGACGCACCAAAGACAGACAACCCAATATTCATACCTCGCTCGAACTGAAACCCGAGGTGATGGAGAAGCGCAATCTGCACCTGCAAGAGAAATACCGCACCATTCAAGAAACCGAGGTGCGCTATGAAACTCTGCTCTGCGATGACGCTGACTATGTTATCGTGGCGTTTGGCAGCGCAGCACGTATCGCGGAAAAAGCTATCAGCATCGCTCGCCAACAGGGTATCAAAGTGGGACTTTTCCGTCCTATCACCCTCTGGCCCTTCCCAGAGAAAGAGATAGCAGCTTTGGCACAAGGAAAGAAGGGTGTGTTGGTGGCAGAAATCAATGCAGGTCAGATGGTGAACGATGTTAAACTGGCACTCAATGGCTGCGTGCCTGTGGAGCATTTTGGACGTCTCGGAGGCATTGTTCCTGAGCCCAATGAGATAGTAGAGGCACTGAAGCGTATGCAGTAAAGTGCAGCGTGTATCTGTCTGTGAAAAACAACCACAAAACAAGGTGATTATGGAAGAATCAATCATTTCAGCAGAGAATATAGTATATCAGAAACCCTCGCTGATGAACGAGGTGCCCATGCACTACTGTCCTGGATGCAGTCATGGCGTGGTGCATAAACTGGTGGGTGAGGTCATCGAAGAGATGGGCATGGAGGAAAAAACCGTGGGCGTATGTCCCGTGGGATGTGCCGTGTTTGCCTATCGCTATCTGGACATCGACTGGCAAGAGGCTGCCCATGGCAGGGCTCCCGCTGTGGCCACTGCTATCAAGCGCCTGTGGACCGACCGACTGGTATTTACCTATCAAGGTGATGGTGACCTGGCTTGTATCGGTGCCTGCGAAACCATTCATGCACTCAACAGGGGAGAGAACATTGTGATTATCTTTATCAACAATGCCATCTATGGCATGACGGGTGGACAGATGGCACCTACCACACTGCTTGGGCAGAAAACAAGCACCTGTCCTTATGGCAGGGAACCCCAGTTGCATGGCTACCCACTGAAGATTACAGAGATGGCTGCACAGTTGGAGGGGACTTGCTATGTCACCCGACAGAGTGTGGAGAGCGTGGCATCTATACGCAATGCCAAGCGTGCCATCCGTAAGGCTTTCGAGGCGTCTATGGCAGGCAAGGGAAGCAGTTTGGTGGAGATTGTATCTACCTGCAACAGCGGTTGGAAACTGTCGCCCGTCAAGGCCAACGAGTGGATGAAAGAGCACATGTTTGCCTTCTATCCCAAGGGCGACTTGAAAAACACACTCGACGAATAAGAATCCCTATCTTCATAAAGTGTCTCAGATCTCTGTAACGGTAGGTGACGCTTTAACCCAAAAACAAGAAAAGATGGAAAAAGAAGTAATTATATCAGGTTTCGGTGGTCAGGGAGTGCTCTCTATGGGTAAGATTCTGGCTTATTCCGGATTGATGGAAAACAAACAGGTTACTTGGATGCCTGCCTACGGACCTGAACAGCGCGGTGGTACAGCCAATGTGACCGTGATAGTAAGCGACGAAAAGATTTCATCGCCCATCCTGAGCACCTATGATGTGGCTGTGGTGCTCAATCAGCCCTCGTTAGAGAAGTTTGAATCCAAGGTAAAGCCAGGGGGAATACTTATCTACGACTCCTATGGAATTATCAACCCTCCCACACGTAAAGACATCACCGTGTATCGGATTGACGCCATGGACAAGGCTGCTGAACTGAAAAACGGCAAGATATTCAATATGATTGTCTTGGGCGGACTCCTCAGAGTGTGCCCCATCATCAGCAGTGAGGGCGTGGAAACTGTCTCTTATACACATCTGACGCTGCCGACGATATGCAGTGTGT
>CALZNR010000214.1 GCA_945827565.1 uncultured Prevotella sp. | reverse complement strand
CCGCGCGATATTGAGGGCGTTAATGGCCCGCAGCATGGCTCTTTCATGCGTCTCACCCGTGAGGAATATGAGCGCTTGCAGCAGTGGAGCGACAGCTTGCAGCATTTGCATGTGGCTCCTAATAAGAACAATCCAGTTATTGAGGGACTGTATGCCGATCCAGAAATACTGTACAGTGAGAAAACCCGGAAGTACTATCTCTATCCCACCACCGACGGTCAGCGCAATTGGATAAACCATGATGCCAAAGTATTCTCTTCTGACAATCTGAAAAACTGGCAGTATGAAGGGGTGGTGTTCGATTTGGCTACACAGTGTCCGTGGGCTAATGAAAGATTGTGGGCACCCTGTATCATAGAGAAGAAGGTGGGGAAGAAAAAATACAAGTACTATTATTATTACACCGCCAATGGCAATATCGGTGTGGCGGTGGCAAATCATCCCACCGGACCTTTCAAGGATGCGTTGGGTAAACCTCTGCTCAGCGAGAAGCCACAAGGCGAAAAGGGTGGACAAGTGATAGACCCAGATGTGTTTCAAGATCCCCAAACGGGCAAGTATTACTTGTACTGGGGAAATGGATTCTTGGCAGTATCTGAATTGGGTGATGATATGGTCTCTATCAAGAATACCCACGTACTGATACACCGTAGTGAAAAGAGCAAGTATCAGTACAATGAGGGCACATACGTGTTCTATCGGAACGGCAAGTATTATTTCACTTGGTCGGAAAACGACACCCGCAGTGCTCTATACAGAGTGAGATATCTTATCAGTGACAGTGCTACAGCCTTGGTGAGCGATGGCAAACCAGCCATGCCACAGAAACAGATACTGTTACAGCAAAATCCAGCCTTGGGCATTTACGGCACGGGACATCATGCCGTGTTGCAGAAACCAGGCACTGATGAATGGCTGATAGTGTATCACCGCTTTGCCCGTCCTGAAGCCATCAAAATGGGATGGGATGCCGGTTACAACCGAGAGGTGTGTATCGATAAATTGGAGTTCCTGCCCGATGGTACCATCAAGTCTGTGCAACCTTCTTTATGAGAAAATAGTGCAAATAGAAAATATTTCCCTCAAACAACAATAGAAAGATGAAACGTATTGTACACAGTCTTGCCCTGCTGTGTGTACTGGCAGGTATGACATCTGCTGCTTCAGCCCAGTCGTGGACAGCCGATAATGGCAATGGCACATTTACCAATCCACTTTTTTACGATGAGTTTTCAGATCCCGACATCCTCAGGGTGGGCGACGATTATTATCTTGCGGGCACCACCATGCACACAGTGCCAGGAGTGAATATCCTCCATTCCAAGGATTTGGTCAATTGGACTCAGGTGAGCTATTGTTTCGACCGCTTTGATTTCAATGATCCCGCCTTCTCGCTTGATACAGGATGCGAGGTGTACGGTCAGGGAGTGTGGGCGCCCTGTATCCGCTATCACAAGGGCAAGTTCTATGTTTTTACCAATGTCAATGGCAAGGGGCTTCAGGCTTATATTGCATCCGATATCAAGGGTCCATGGAAGCATGTACAGGTAAAGGGAAACATATACGACCTATCGGTGCTTTTTGATGACGATGACAAGATTTATGCCATTTATGGATATGGCAGTGTGAAGTGTTGTGAACTAAAGTCTGACCTCAGTGAGCCTGTACCTGGAACAGCGCGAGAAATCATACCAGAAGGAACAGCTGTGGGAGAGGGACACCACATGTACAAGATCAATGGGTATTATTATCTCATCTCCACCGATTATAAACCCAACGGGCGTACCCTTTGCTCGCGCTCCAAAAGCATCTGGGGACCCTACGAAACCATCACCATTACAGCCGATGAGACCTATGGATATCATGTGGCACCTATGACACAGGTCAAGGGGCGTATAGTGGATAACGGCACTCGCATCACCATCCAGCCCACCCCAAAGGGTGCTACAGCCTGTGCCAATGCACATCAGGGAGGTATCGTATCTACTCCTGACGGACAGTGGTGGGCGTTATTGATGCAAGACTTCCATTCTCTAGGGCGCACTGTGGATTTGATGCCAGTGACATGGAAGGATGGATGGCCGATGATAGGACTGGAGGGCAATTTGGGAAGAGCTCCACGCACGTGGCTCAAACCATCCACAGGGTGCGATACCATTACCCCGCATGCTCCCTACCAGCGTAGTGATGACTTCAACGGCAAGCAGTTGCAGCGGATATGGCAGTGGAACCATAATCCTGATGATAAGAAATGGGAACTGAAAAAAGGCAAATTGCGCATCTATTCATCACCAGCCTCACAGCTGCTGTGGGCAAAGAACACACTGACACAAAGGGCTATCGGTCCTGTGTCGCAAACCGTGGTGGAACTTTATACCGCCCACCTTGCCGATGGTGATGTGGCAGGCTTGGGCAATATCAACATGCCTTGCTCATGGACAGGTGTGCACAAGCAGGGTAAAACGCTTACCCTTAAATGCTTCACACAGCACAAGAATGACACGGTGTGTGTGCCTCTGCCTGCGGATACCAAACGGGTATGGCTGATGCTGGATGGAGATTATGACAAGGATCAAGCCATCTATAAATATTCTCTCAATGGTACTGATTTCCACTCCATAGGTAAGCAGATGATACTCAGTTACCAGTTGATTACCTTCCAAGGTTCCCGACCCTCGTTGTTTGTGTTCAATAGCCAAGGGAGAGAGGGTGGTTATGCCGAATTTGACAATTTTACAGTCATTGAGCCCAAGGCAAATAGACGCGGAAATATACCTTATGGGAAGATGATACGCATTGTGAATCTTGCCACAGGTATGCTGGCAGAAGCCACCGCACATGGAGTGCTCCATGATACGCCTGCCAAGAAAGACAATACACGTACTCACTTTAAGCTCATCGACCGTGGGCAGGGCAAGGTGATAGTGCAGTGTGCGGATGGCAGATATATCATGGCTGCGGGCATCGGTATGCCAGGAGATGTGCGCATGACCAAGGATGTGGAGCGTGCCGAGGTTTTTATGTATCAAGATTATTTGGACCAACAGTTTATGCTGCTTTCCTTCAATAGGCATACCTACCTGTGTAAAAGTCCTACAACGGGAAGCCCCTATAGCATAGACTGCAAGGGGCCTGACCCCGCCCGTGTTAACGGTTCTGTGTTTAGGTGGGAAGTGGTAGAACCGTAATCGTGTTGTGATTGCAATAGAAATGGAAAGTTTGTTGACACAAGAGGAAAAAGAACGGTACAGCAGACATCTGCGCCTACCACAGATAGGAGAGGAAGGGCAGATGTTGCTGCGGCGTTCGCATGTGTTGGTGGTGGGTGCTGGCGGACTGGGGTCGCCTGTGCTCCAGTATTTGGCTGCGGCTGGTGTGGGTACGTTGGGAATTGTGGATGGTGACATGGTGGATATTTCAAATCTGCAGAGACAAACCATCCATGCCACAGAAATGGTGGGACAACCGAAATCATTTTCTGCCAAGCAGTTTATCCGTCGTCTCAATCCCTTGATAGAGGTGCAGGAGTTCCCGTTTTTCCTTGCTGCAGGGAATGTGGCATCTGTCTTTGCAGATTATGACCTGGTGGTGGATTGTACCGACAATTTCGCGGCACGTTATCTTATCAATGACACGTGTGTGCAGATGGGCAAACCTTTTGTGCATGGCAGTATCTCTCAATTTCAGGGTCACCTCTTCACACATCTCCCAGGCACAGCCTGCTATCGCTGTATTTTTCCCGAACAGCCGTTGCCAGATGATAAACCCGTGGCAGGACCCTTGGGAG
>CALZNR010000213.1 GCA_945827565.1 uncultured Prevotella sp. | reverse complement strand
ATACGATATTTCTGCCTGTCTCGTGGGCTCGGAGATGTGTATAAGAGACAGCAGTGGCTGTATATAACCACTACAAACGTCTGCAACAACCCACAGACGACAACGGAGTAGAGATAGAGAAGAGCAACATCATCATGGTGGGCAGCACCGGTACGGGCAAGACCCTGATGGCACGAACCATCGCCAAACTGCTGGATGTGCCCTTTACCATTGTAGATGCCACCGTGTTTACCGAAGCAGGCTATGTGGGCGAGGACGTGGAGAGCATCCTGTCACGACTGCTCCAAGTGGCCGACTACAATGTGAAAGCAGCAGAGAGGGGCATCGTATTCATAGACGAGATAGACAAGATTGCACGCAAGAGTGACAACCCCTCTATCACACGCGATGTGAGCGGTGAGGGAGTGCAGCAAGGACTGCTGAAACTGCTGGAGGGAACCGTGGTGAATGTGCCCCCCAAGGGCGGAAGGAAACATCCCGATCAGGACTATATCCACGTGGACACACGCAACATCCTGTTTATATGCGGTGGTGCCTTCGACGGTATCGAGCGCAAGATAGCACAGCGCCTGAACACCCATGTGGTGGGCTACGACTCGGTGCAGAACGTAAGAAAGATAGACAAGAGCGACCTGATGCAGTATATCCTGCCACAAGATTTGAAATCGTTCGGACTGATACCCGAAATCATCGGCCGTCTGCCTGTGCTCACCTACCTGAATCCATTAGACAGGGAGGCACTGACAAAGATTCTGGTAGAGCCCAAGAACTCCATTGTGAAACAATACCAAAAACTCTTCGAGATGGACGGCATACAACTCACCTTCAGCGATGATGCACTGAAGATGGTGGTTGACAAGGCAGTGGAATACAAATTAGGAGCGCGTGGACTGCGTGCCATTGTGGAAAATATAATGATGGATGCCATGTTTGAGGCACCCTCCAGGAAGATAAAGACACTGGAGGTGACCGCCGAATATGCAGCAAAGCAGTTGGACAAGATACGGCCCAGCAACTGATATTCAAAAGGAAGTTAGGAGGAATTTATGGCAAACAAGAAAAACTTGACCGAAGCACTTAAAAAGAATTTTGGTTTCGACTCGTTCAAAGGAGATCAAGAAGCCATCATCCAAAACCTGCTACAAGGCAACGACACCTTTGTGCTGATGCCCACAGGCGGTGGCAAATCGCTGTGCTACCAGTTGCCCTCACTGCTGATGGAGGGGGTGGCCATCGTGGTTTCTCCGCTGATAGCCTTGATGAAGAATCAAGTAGATTTCATCAACAACCTGAGCGATGTAGATGGAGTGGCACACTGCCTGAACTCATCGCTCAACAAGGCGAGCATTGACCAGGTGAAGAAAGACGTGCGCGAGGGGCACACCAAACTGCTGTACGTGGCTCCAGAGTCACTGACAAAGGAGGAGAATGTGGAGTTCCTAAAATCGGTCAAGGTCTCGTTTTATGCCATCGATGAAGCCCACTGTATATCAGAATGGGGACACGACTTCCGCCCGGAATATCGCAGAATACGCCCCCTTATCAACGACATCGGTGTGGCACCCATCATCGCCCTCACCGCCACTGCCACCGACAAGGTGCGAACAGACATCAAGAAGAACCTGGGCATTACCGATGCCAAGGAGTTCAAGAGTTCGTTCAACCGCCCCAACCTGTACTATGAGGTGCGCAACAAGACCAATGACGTGGACAAAGACATCATCCGCTTCATCAAGCAGCACACAGGAAAGAGCGGAATCATCTACTGCCTGTCGAGGAAGAAGGTGGAAGAACTGGCAGCCATACTGCAAACCAACGACATCAAGGCGGCTGCCTACCACGCAGGACTTGACACCGTGACACGCTCACAGACGCAGGACGACTTCCTGATGGAGAAGATCGACGTGATAGTGGCCACCATAGCCTTCGGCATGGGTATTGACAAGCCCGACGTGCGCTTTGTGATACACTACGACATCCCCAAAAGCCTGGAGGGCTACTACCAGGAAACCGGACGTGCAGGACGCGACGGCGGAGAGGGTATCTGTCTGGCATTCTACGCCAACAAAGACCTGCAAAAGCTGGATAAGTTTATGGAGGGCAAGCCTGTGGCAGAACAAGACATCGGAAGACAACTGCTGCAAGAAACGGCAGCCTATGCCGAGTCGTCGGTATGCCGAAGGAAAATGCTGCTACACTATTTCGGAGAGACCTACGAGAAAGAGAACTGCGGCAACTGCGATAACTGTCTGCATCCCAAGAAAAAGAGAGAGGCAACCCAGCAGTTGGTCACTGCTCTGAAGGCCATTGCCACCACGAAGGAGAACTTCAGATCTGACTACATCGAAGACTTTATCGTGGGCAGGGAGACCAATGAGATAGTGGCACACAAACATCATGAACTGGAGGACTTCGGCGCAGGAGCCGATGAAGACGAAAAAATATGGAACCCCTTGTTGCGACAGGCCATGCTTGCCGGCTACATCAAAAAAGATGTAGAGAACTACGGCTTGCTGAAACTGACCGCAGAAGGCAGAAAATTTATAAAGAAACCAGTAACCTTTATGATTGTTGAAGATAACGAATTTAACGAAGAAGAAGAATCATCCATGGAGCATGAGGGCGGTACCAGCGCACTGGACCCTACCCTGAATGCCATGCTTGTAGATTTGAGAAAGAAGGTATCCAAACGCATGGGGCGCCCACCCTACGTCATTTTCCAAGACGTATCGCTGGAACAAATGGCCACCGACTATCCCGTCACTCTGGAAGAGTTGAAGAATATCCAAGGTGTGGGAGAAGGAAAGGTGAAACATCCCTACGCACAGGAATTTGTGGATCTGATTAAACGATACTGCGAAGAGAACGACATCGTGAGACAAGCCGACCTGCGTGTGCGCACCGTGGCAAAGAAATCAGTGCTAAAGGTGAGCATCATACAGAGCGTGGACAGGAAGATAGCACTCGATGACATCGCCAATGCCAAGGGAATAGAGTTTGAAGAACTGCTCAACGAGGTGGAGGCCATCGTTTACTCGGGCACGAAACTCAACATAGACTATTTCCTGGAGGATGTGATGGACGAAGACCATGTGGATGACATCTACGAGTATTTCAAGGAGTCGGAAACAGACGATTTGGAAACCGCCATTGAAGAGCTCGGCGAAGACTATTCAGAAGACGAAATCAGACTGGTAAGAATCAAGTTTATCAGTGAAATGGCAAACTAAACCACATTCAAGATGCGCTGCTTTTCTTAGTGAAGGGCAGCGCATTTTGTTATGTTTGGCAAGCCACGCCATCCACATCACGCCGATGTTGCATCCCCATCGCCCATTTGGGTTAAAACGTATTAAATACGAAAGAAAATGGCAAAAAGGGAAGTGTATGTGATTTTTTTGTGCTAAATTTGCACGCAATAAATTTAAATTATCCTGTATTATGTCATCATTTATTGCAGATAAAATCGCGATGGACGGCTTGACCTATGACGACGTCCTGCTGATTCCCGCTTACTCGGAAGTGCTGCCCAAGACGGTAGAGTTGAAAACCAGATTTTCAAGGAATATCACGCTGAACATCCCCTTTGTTACAGCTGCGATGGACACCGTGACAGAATCTCAGATGGCTATTGCCATTGCACGCGAGGGAGGAATCGGAGTTATCCATAAGAACATGACCATTGAAGACCAGGCTCGCCACGTGGCTATCGTGAAGCGTGCAGAAAACGGCATGATATACGACCCCGTGACCATACTCCGCGGTTCTACAGTGAAGCAAGCATTAGA
>CALZNR010000212.1 GCA_945827565.1 uncultured Prevotella sp. | reverse complement strand
TACACACTGCATATCGTCGGCAGCGTCAGATGTGTATAAGAGACAGCATCGTATGCAGAAAGATTCTCCTTGGTCACCTTGTCAGCCTCATTGTCCACGCTGATAGCGGTCATCACATTGTTCTCATCACCCAGCAACAGACTGTAGAGGGGCTCGGCAGTGGCATCGCCAGAATACAGATAGGCAATGTTGCGTGTAGTACTCTGAGGCTCATCACCCTCACCTACGATGATGTAGTACAGGTGGCAACCGTTGGTGCTCTTGATGGTCACCTCTGCATAGTCATCCACACCAGGGGTATCATCAGGAATCATGTACATCACCTCATTGAACACGGTAGGCTTGTTATTGCCTCGCTCCGGTGTCAGGGTTACACCATCTACAATTACGTTGATACCGCGAGCTTCTGTATTTTTATGCGACTCCACACCAATGCGCAGAGAGTCGCCCTTGAGTGCTGCAGGTATCTTGATGACAAGGTTCTTGCCATTGAGCCAAATGAAGTCGTTGCCATAAGGATACATGCCATTAGGACTGTCTGCAAATTCCGACTGTCCATAACCACTGGCAATAACAAATCCCTTGGCTTTCACTCCCTTCACGTTCAAACCTTCCAATTCTGGAATGATGATATCCTCACCACTCACATTGGTCAAAGCATTACCGTTGTCATCGGTATAAACCGTGTTGGCAGACCAGAAAGTGTCGCCAAAACTGGGTGCCTTTGTAGCATCGCTCTCATAATCACGCCAGTGAACAGTGGGCCCATTCTGCTCCATATCAGCATAAAGGTTCTCGATAGTGGTAGAACTCCACCCCTTTCGGAAGTCCCATGTTCTCCTCACTTCTGTTTGGGCATTGACCTGCAATACAGCAAGCAGGGCAAACGCCGCAAGTGTAAAGATTTTCTTCATAATTTTGATTTGGTGTTAGGTTATTATATTTAGCTTAGATGTTAGCAAATACGGCTCTTATGAATAGATTTGGCGGCAATCAAGCCATTGCTGAGCCCTTGGATTATAAAGATTATTTGTCGGCAAAGTTAGACAAAAAAGAGAAAAGAACAGATGAGCCACCATAGTTATTTTTGACAATCTACCTTGTTTTTTGCTTCCTGATTTCTATTTCCTTTTTTATTCTTGCTGCCCATGCTCATGGTTTAGGAGTTGTTCCTCTGCCATCCACAAGCCGTGTCGCTCTACTGTCCTTCATGCCACAAGTTCCACACTGCTTCTTCACATGCTGTATCGTTCCATCAGCCCCATATACAATGACAAGCGGTTGCCTTCCACCAAGGAAGGCAACCGCCCTGTTATCTGATGCTGTGCCCAACCACCGTAGGTGATGGAGATTGGGCAAACTCTAAGGTTCAAAATTACTTACTGTACTGCCACCTTGCTCACCTTCACAGTGCCGTTGTCGTAAATCTGCTTCACGATGTTGATGCCCTTGGCGGCATTGCCAAGCACAGCACCATTGGTGTTGTAATAAATGGTGCGCACCACATTGCCCGCCTGAGCACGCTGTGCCTTTACATCCTGAATACCAGAGATGATGCCCTGAGAAATTTCTCCACAGTTCTTGATATAGATGTCGAAGAACTTGGCATCATTGCCACCCGACACGAGTTTCACATACACGGGATCAGTGCCATTGTAGGGCAACAGGTTGGCACGCCATACACGGCTGCTGGCATCCTTGGTTCCGATCAGCACCTTCTCGGTACCGCCTACCAATTCGCCCATTTCCACCCATCCGTCGGCATTGTCGAGTGAAGTGTTGTAGTAAGCAGTCACCTTGGCCTGATAACCTGACAGATAAACTACCAAGTCGAATGGTCCTTGGAAGGGCACAGTACTTACCATAGAAGCAGATGCAGGATCCTTATCTCCATTACCATTGGTCTGTGCAGGAGCCAGGAAGCCCACACTGTTGTTGGTAACTTCCTGATAGATATCATCCTCAGCTTTCACAGGGTTGTAGCCATTGTAGTCATTCACATTGTGGCCCACAGTGAGCGACTGCCAGATGGTGGGCTGTCCGTAGGTTTGCAATTCCCAGTCGCCCACAGTAAACTTCTGCAGGTTATTGGCTGGAGCGTACTCATATTTTTCGTCTATTTTATTGCCTTCTTCATCTGTAATTATCACAGGTTCGCCTATGGGCTGGTCAGAATAGAAGGGATAGCCTTTCTTTTCAAAGTGATAAGTAGGATTGGCACCGTTCACGCTCCACTGTTCCTTGTTGGCATCCATGTGGCTCACGATGTCAAGGCGCACTGCTTCGTTATCCACATCCACATGGGCTGTCACAGCTTCCGACTGCAGCACATCACCCTCAGCAGCTGTAAAGGCTGTGATGTCGCAACGCTTGGTAAGCACAATGGGTTCAGCATATTTGGAAGAGAATACGGTGTCGTTGCTGCCACGGAAGTTGTAATACATCACTTCGCCCTCGTTGGCAGATACTAGTGTAACGGTAGTCTTTCCTTCCTCTTTCAGCAACTGGATTTCAGGAGCCTTCTTCAGTTCCTTGATCACCACCTGTGCCTCAGCCACATCACTCACGAGATAGCCCTCAGCCTCAGCAATCGCCTTGATGGTGGTGGGCTGAGTGCAGAGGATGGGTTCGCTATAAAGCGTGGAGGTAGTTGTAGGATCACTTCCGTCGATGGTGTAGTGGATAGCACCTCCGTTGGCACTGCTGAGGGTCACCCAAGTTCTTCCTTCTTCATATTCATAAGAGAATGTGGGAGCCTTGGCCTGGGTAATCTCTGCCTTGGAAGCAGCCACAGCATTGACAACATTGTTGAACAGAGTAATCACATCAGCATTGCCTGATGCCAATCCTTCTGATGGATCGGGCATGTACATATAAGCATTGTGGTTCATGTTATGTCCGTGAATAGCCACGATGCTACTGTCTGCACCTGCTGTTTCATTGTTGTAAGCATAGGCGTAAATCACGTCGTTGGCAAAGAGATTGCTCAGAGCGACACCTGTGAAAGGAGTCTCATCGGAGATATAGAAAGCACCCATAGAAGTAACCCCCTCGTCTTCGTTGATAATCATCACGTCCTTGAACAGATTATCCTTGGCACGACTGGTATAACCAAAGGTAGTGGCGGAAGGAACGGCATTACCATATCCCCAGTCTGCATAGAATTGAGGATTCAGGTTGAGAATGGGCGTCCATGAGATAGCATTCTGAAGGGGACCGCTGCAGGTGGCAGTGGGCACGGTGGATGAAATCACAGTGAGCACATACTCCTTGAGTTTTTCAGGTGTAACATCTGTAGTTTTAACGTCCAACAAATCTACTGTAACTCCCTCGATGCCCTGCAGGGTGGTGTAAACAGCATCTGCAGAAGCATCAGCACCACCATAGACATAGGCAATCTTGGCATTATCGTCAAAGGCGGCATCACCATTGTCAATCTGAATCAAAGCGATGTCCAAACCTCCTTTGGGAGATGTTTTGATGACCACATCGGTAGAGTCGCCTTCAAAGCCCTCCTTGATTTGCCACACCAAGGTGTAGTTGCCATCCTCATCAGCAGCGGCACCTTCGGCTTTACCGCCCAGACAGATACCATTTTCAGGACCAGATATATACTCCATGAACTCGCTGCCTGCCACGAAACCACGGTCGGTGGCTGTGCTATTGGCTGAACGTGCTCGCAATGTCACCTTCTGACCTACTGCCAATTTAGGCAGAATAATCTGCTGACCGTTACGTGTCACACCTGTCTCTTATACACATCTGACGCTGCCGACGATATGCAGTGTGT
>CALZNR010000211.1 GCA_945827565.1 uncultured Prevotella sp. | reverse complement strand
TCGGCAGGAAACAAGTATTTTCCTGGCCTGAAAATTTTGTATTCTCGGCAGGAAAGTATTGCAATCAACGTCAGAAACAAATTCAAAGCAATATCCATGGGGATTCAGGCTATATTGAACCACCTTATCGTGAAAGTAGGAGTAAATCATCATAAAAGAAGGATTAAAATTTCAAAGGTGTGAAATCTGAGATTTGAAAAGGACTGGTTGACTACCTGAAAAATGGAGAGGCAGCACAATACTCTCATCCGTCCCCCGTCAAAATGTAAAGATTTTGTATTTTGGGGTTCATAGAACTCCATGGGGCAAAAAAGGTAATTTTTAGCAGATTGTGAGGATAAAAAGCGAAATATTGAACAGTTTTCATGTCACTTTGATACTATACTGGTCTTTAATTCGTTATTTTTAAGTTTGTAACTTATTGATAATCAGTGTGTATTTTGAGATTTTCGTTCTAACGCACGATCTCTGTGCGGGCTTCACTATAGTCCAGAACGAAATTAGAGTGGCTCAGAATGTAACTGCATAAATATGCAGTTTAACATTTCATGCCTCAATTCTTGATTAGTTTAACAAATCTAAGGATGTGTTAAATAGATTGCCAAACGATAAGCAAATTGAACGAAAGGAGCTGTACCATCATAAACATCTGGTGCAGTTCCTTTTTGTTTGAAGCCTTTGTTGATTATTAGATGGTTGAAGATTGTATAATTAGGACAGGTTAAGTTTTTATTCTTTGCCTGATTATGAGTTACTGGATGCGCATTCACGGTTAATGCTTGGATAAAGAAATAAAAGTGGAAAAACCTTCAGTGATGTTGATGAAAATACATGAAACTTCTTCTGTTCCACTGAAGAAGTTTCTGATTTAAGTGGCATAACCCAGAGTTGGATACTTCAAAATAATGCGAGTTACGCATTAACAAGTCAACACTTGATAGGAGCAGAGCAAGGATAAACAAAAAGGGTAACACAACTTTCTTAGGAAAAGTGTGTTGCCCTCTTGTTTCTTGATATGATGGGAGGATGTCAGGTGAGGTGAATCACGAGGTTATCCCCTTTGTTCTTACACGAGATATTGGCTACTGATGCTCTCGTTATTGATGACACGCCTGATGGTTTCTGCAAACATGTCAGCCACAGATATCTGCTTTACCTTTGCACAGCGATTAGAGTAGGGGATAGAGTCGGTAAATACGATTTCCTCCAATGAGGAGTTTTGTACACGCTCACTCGCAGGACCGCTCATAACGCAGTGAGATGCGCAGGCTCTTACCGTGGTGGCACCTGCTGCTTTCATAATATCTGCTGCCTTTGTGATGGTGCCAGCAGTATCTACCATGTCATCAATAATCACTACGTTCTTGTCTTTTACATCTCCGATAATCTGCATGCTCTCCACCACATTGGCTCTGGCGCGTGTTTTGTTGCAGAGCACCAATGGGCACTGCAGATATTTGGCGTATGTAGCGGCTCTTTTTGAACCGCCTACATCGGGAGATGCAATCACCAAATTATCCAGTTGCAGGTTTTGCAGGTATGGCAAAATGACTCCAGAAGCATAGAGATGGTCCACGGGAACATCAAAGAAGCCCTGTATCTGGTCGGCATGCAAGTCCATGGTAATCAGTCGGTCTATGCCCGCAACACTCAATAAGTCGGCCACCAGCTTAGCTCCGATACTCACACGTGGTTTGTCCTTCCTGTCTTGACGTGCCCAGCCAAAATAGGGAATCACTGCATTGATAGTGCGTGCAGATGCTCTTTTGGCAGCGTCGATCATCAGCAACAACTCCATTAAATTGTCTGAATTGGGGAAGGTACTCTGTACCAAAAAAATGTCTCTTCCTCGGATAGATTCTTCATAGGATACTGCAAATTCACCGTCGGAAAACTTAGTAATTACAAGTTGACCTAATTGACAACCTAAACTTTGGCAGATTTTCTCGGACAAGTACTTGGTATTAGTACCTGAAAAAACCATGTATGAGTTGTTTTTGTCCATAGTTGTTGATATGATGTTTTGTTTTGATGTTTACGTGTTGTTCGTATTTCATGGCATTATCCCACAGCTTTCTTCAAGCGTTCAAAGTGGGCCATCAGTTCCTTGAAGTCTAATCCTGTGTGAATGTTAAACCTGTTCCATAGGTCTTCGCAAATCACCACCCCTCCAAAACCTAAATCTTTTGCCATCTTGATATTGTCAAGAGTTACTCCTCCCAGTGCATACACCCGTTTGTCTATCAAGCCGCTTTTGGCTGCTGCTTTCAGTTGTTCAAAGGAATATTTAGGGTAGAGGGTGTCTTTGCCTTGTGCATCAAAGGTGTTGTTCAGGAATACGTATTCAGCATTCTTTTTGCTTCCTTTCAGCTCTTCAAGGCTGTTGCAGGTTCTGCTGAAACGCCCCTTGTAGTAGGAGGGAATTTCTGTGCCTGCATCGTCTATGTGAATGCCTTTGAGGCGATATTCTTGTGTGAGATAGAAGTGGTTGTGTACCGTAATCCTCTTGTAGCAGTCCTCCGGAAGAAGTGTAAGAATCCTTTCCGAATATATCGGCTCTGAATTTGGTTTATTCAGATGCAGATTGTCCAGACCTTCATCAAAGAGGGTGGTGATAATCTTGTCTTCTTCCACAAAGAATGTGGATTTTGTCATTATTACAAGTTTCATGCTCCGATATTCTCTGCTTTGCAGGTGCAAATTTAGCCATTTTATAGTAATCATGCAATTTAATTGCAATAAAAATTGGAATAATGCCTGTTCTTGAACTTAACTTGCCACATTGTTGTATAGGCGACTTGAATTTCTGTTGTGTTATCCAAGGGAGTGGAGGGTGGAATGTTTGGTTGTTTCACTTTTCTTGCGTAACTTTGCATGGGCCTTAAATGTTACTGCCAATGGAATACAATAATGATATAAATACAGCAGTGGTTACACCTTATTATGTCGTGGATGAAAGTCTGCTTAGAAATAATCTTCAACTGATAAGCAAGGTGGCTCGGGAAGCCGATATAGAAATCATCTTGGCTTTCAAGGCTTTCGCATTGTGGAAGTTGTTCCCGATATTCCGAGAGTACATACGCTCTACAACTGCCAGCTCGCTTTGTGAAGCTCGTCTGGCATTTGAGGAATTTGGGGCTCCGGCACATACCTATTCTCCCGCCTATACGGATGGAGAGATAGATAGCATTGCAGGATATTCAAGTCATCTTACCTTCAATTCATTGACCCAGTATGAAAGATACCATGAGCGGGTGAAGCATGTCAATGATAAGATTAAACTGGGGCTGCGCATCAATCCCGAGTACTCGGAAGTGGGCACCTTGTTGTATAATCCGTGTGCACCGGGTACCCGATTTGGCATTACTGCCGACAAGTTGCCCGAGAGATTGCCATCGGATATTACTGGCTTTCACTGCCATTGTCATTGCGAGAGCGGGGCGGACGTGTTGCAGCGAACCCTGGCACATATAGAGCGTAAGTTTGGCAAATGGT
The DNA here is from genome assembly GCA_945827565.1 of uncultured Prevotella sp. GTDB lineage: Bacteria > Bacteroidota > Bacteroidia > Bacteroidales > Bacteroidaceae > Prevotella. The sequence continues at coordinate 305 of CALZNR010000211.1, read as the reverse complement.
TTGAGCAGATAGAGTGGCTGAATTTGGGCGGAGGGCACCTGATGACCCGAAAAGACTATGATGTAGAATTGCTGGTTAGTTTGATGCAGGGATTACATCAGCGATATCCTTGGCTGAAGATTATCCTTGAGCCCGGAAGTGCTTTTGCCTGGCAAACGGGAGATTTGGTGGCGAGTGTGGTGGACATTGTCGAGGATAAAGGAATCAGGACTGCTATTCTGGATGTTAGCTTTACCTGTCACATGCCCGATTGTTTGGAGCTGTCTCTTATACACATCTCCGAGCCCACGAGACAGGCAGAAATC
>CALZNR010000210.1 GCA_945827565.1 uncultured Prevotella sp. | reverse complement strand
ACGAGAGTTCTGCCTGTCTCGTGGGCTCGGAGATGTGTATAAGAGACAGTCCTTGCCACCACCATCGGCTTTTATTTTGAACTGGATGCCTCCAGGCGCTTCGACGAACTCACGGCGCTGGGCGAGGAGCAGCCGGTGCGTGTGATACGCAACGGTCAGGTGCAGCTGATAGCCCGCCGCGAGGTGGTGGTGGGCGATGTGGTGCTGCTCGAGGTGGGCGATGAGGTACCTGCCGACGGCACTCTCTTTGATGCCAACAACCTGCAGATAGACGAGTCAAGTCTCACGGGCGAGCCCCTCACCACCAAATCCACCGTGGCACAGCAGCACGATGCCGCCTATGATGCCAACCGTGCCCTGCGCTCCACCATGGTGATGAATGGCACGGGCAGCATGGTGGTCACTGCCGTGGGCGATGCCACGGAAATAGGCAAGGTGGCACGTCAGGCCACAGAGACCACGGGAGTGAAAACACCGCTCAATATGCAGTTGGAGCGACTGGGCACCTTCATCAGTAAGATAGGCATGGCAGTGTCGGTAACGGCCTTCGTGCTCTTTTTGGGTCACGACATGCTTGTCAACCCCGTGTGGCACACCGACCACTATTTGAAGATGGCAGAGATAGTGCTGCAATATTTTATGATGGCAGTGGCACTGATAGTGATGGCTGTACCCGAGGGTCTGCCCATGGCCATCACCCTGGCATTGGCTCTGAACATGCGACGGATGCTGAAGTCAAACAACCTGGTGCGCAAGATGCACGCCTGCGAAACGATGGGCGCAGTGACGGTGATATGCACCGACAAAACGGGCACGCTCACGCAGAACAAGATGCAGGTGAGTGCCATGGAATATGCCGACACCACAGCACAAGACACCTGTGAGGCCCTGCTTCCCCTGGCCATCGCTCTCAACACCACTGCCGACCTCAATGGCACCACGGGCATAGGCAATCCCACCGAGGCATCGCTGCTGCTGTGGCTGCTGCAACAGGGCACTGACTATCGCACCCTGCGTGCCGAGGCTGTGGTGGCAGACCGCCTGCCCTTCTCCACCGAAAAGAAATACATGCTCAGCGTGGTGCAGCATCATGGCAGTCGCTACCTGTTGGTAAAGGGTGCTCCTGAGATAGTGATGCAGATGTGTGCCGTGCAGAGCGAACATCTGAAACAGGTGCTCCATCAATACCAGCAGCAGGCCATGCGCACCCTTGCCGTGGCCATGCGCCCCTTGGATGCCGATGAGGCTGTGTGCCTTGACAACCAGCCCACAGACCTGCAGATGCTGGCAGTGTTTGGCATTGCCGACCCTCTGCGGGCCGAGGTGCCCCAAGCCGTGCGCCACTGCCACAGTGCCGGCATCCACATCAAGATCATCACTGGCGACACCGAAGCCACAGCCATCGAGATAGCTCGCCGCATTGGGGTGATGGACGGTGATGAACGGCAGGCGCAGGGCGTTGCCATCAGCGGCACCGAGTTTGCTGCGCTGAGCGATGCAGAGGCACTGCGTATCATCCCCTCACTGAAACTCATATACAGGGCGCGCCCCACCGACAAGCAGCGACTGGTGAACCTGCTGCAACAGCAGGGCGAGGTGGTGGCTGTAACGGGCGACGGCACCAACGATGCTCCGGCACTCAACCATGCCCATGTGGGCTTGTCACTGGGCTCGGGCACATCGGTGGCAAAGAATTCCAGCGACATCACACTCATCGACGACTCCTTCACCAGCATTGTCAAGGCGGTGATGTGGGGCAGGTCGCTCTATCGCAACATCCAGCGCTTCCTCTACTTCCAGCTGGTGGTCAATATCACGGCGCTGTTGCTGGTCATAGGAGGCTCCGTCATCGGCACCGAGATGCCGCTCACCATCACCCAGATACTGTGGGTAAACCTGATTATGGACACCTTTGCTGCCATGGCTCTGGCATCACTGCCTCCATCGCGCGAGGTGCTGAGCGAGAAGCCCCGCAGTGCCCGGCAGTTCATCATCACCCGCCCCATGGCACGCAGCATCCTCACCACGGGCATTTTCTTCTTTGTGGTAATGTTTGCCCTGTTGTGGTATTTTGAGCGCTGGGCAGGCGTATCCACCCAAGAGCTCACCATCTTCTTCACCCTCTTTGTGCTGTTGCAGTGGTGGAACCTGTGGAATGTCAAAACCTTCGGGTCGCAGCATGGTCCCTTCCATCATCTTGCCGGCAACAAGGGCTTGCTCATGGTGCTTGTGATGATACTGGTGGGCCAGTGGCTCATTGTCACCTTTGGCGGATCCATGTTCCGCACCGTGCCTCTCCCTGCCACCACATGGCTGTGGATGCTGGCAGCAACCTCGCCCGTGATGTGGGTGGGAGCACTGATACATTATATTCAAAGGAAATCAAGAAACAGCGGATAGCCGGCAATGCCCGTCCGCCCAAAACATACCAAACAGCGTGAATACTACACATCATCCTTCAGCCCCTATGGGCTATTGTGCCACTATCGGCTTTTTCGACGGAGTGCACAAGGGGCATCGCTATCTTATCAAGCAGGTCAACGAGGTGGCGCAGCAGCGTGGCTTGCCCTCCATGGTCATCACCTTCGAGTCGCATCCCCGTGAGGTGCTGCACAGCACCTTCTGTCCGCAGTTGCTGAGCACACCTGAAGAGAAAATGGCTCTGTTGGCAAAGACGGGCATAGACCGCCCCGTGATGCTGCCCTTCACCCCCCAGCTGGCAGCCCTCTCTGCCCGTGACTTCATGCAGCAGGTGCTCAAAGAGCAGTGGAATGTCAGGGTGCTGGTCATTGGCTATGACAACCGCTTTGGCCACAACCGCAGCGAGGGCTTTGACGACTATGTGGCGTATGGCAGGGAGATGGGCATAGAGGTGATACACGCCCGTGCGCTACAGGTGGAACAGCTGAACATCAGTTCGTCCATGGTGCGCAGCGTGCTGCAAGAGGGTGAGTTGCAGATGGCATATACCTGTCTGGGCTACCACTACACGCTGAGTGGCACGGTGATTCACGGTGAGCATGTGGGCACCACACTGGGTTTTCCCACCGCCAACATGCAGGTGAACGATCCCCGCAAACTGATACCTGCCAAGGGGGTGTATGCCGTGCGGGCAATGATAGATGGCAATGGCAGATGGCTGCCGGGCATGACCAATATAGGCACACGCCCCACCTATGGCCACCATGCCGCAGGCATAGAGACGCATATCTTCGACTGCCATGACGATTTATATGGGCATGAACTCACTGTCTGCCTGGTGCAGCGCCTGCGCGATGAGCGCAAGTTCCGCACGCCCGCCGAACTGGAATTGCAGTTGCAGAGCGATGCCCGGGAAGCAAAACAAATACTGAACCAATGAAAAAAGCCTTATCCTTTTTCTTTATCTTCGCCGCCCTTCAGCTGCTCACCTCCTTTGCAGCCGCTGGTGTGGCTGCCGTGCTGCACTTTGATGCGCAGCAGGTGTGGGTGCATATCGCCTCGCTCTTCATTTCCTCTGTCATTACTGGTGCGTTGTTTCTGCGCCTTGGTTGGTGCCAGGTGTCGCCCCATTATCTGCGCACCCGTCCTTGGGGGGTGTTCATCTGGAGTGGTCTGCTGGCGTTAGGTCTTATCATCCCCAGTGCATGGCTGCAAGAGATGATGCCTCCGCTGCCCAATATCATTCAGGAGCAGCTTACGGCGGTGCTGCGCCATCCCCTGGGCTTTGTGGCTGTGGGCTTGCTGGCTCCGCTGATAGAGGAGATTGTGTTTCGTGGTGCCATCTTGCGTGCCCTGTTGCATCCTGTCTCTTATACACATCTG
>CALZNR010000209.1 GCA_945827565.1 uncultured Prevotella sp. | reverse complement strand
GATTTCTGCCTGTCTCGTGGGCTCGGAGATGTGTATAAGAGACAGGGCATGGCGTTCCACACGCAGGCTCAGCGTTTCCAGTCCTTGGAGCAGTATCCATGCGTTGAAGGGACTGATGGCAGCACCTGTGTCGCGCAGAATGACGGCACGTATGCGGGTAACAAAGGCAGCCGGACCAGCTACATCTGCAAAGACGGCACCATGATAACTGGGGTCGGGCTTGGCCAGTGAGGGATATTTGTCGGCATTTGCCTTATAGTCAAACTTACCTGCATCCACGATAATGCCACCGAGAGAAGAACCATGACCGCCAATGAACTTGGTGGCAGAGTGAACCACCACGTCGGCACCGTGCTCAATGGGGCGAATCAGATAGGGGGTTCCGAAGGTGTTATCCACTATCACGATGGTGTTGTGCTTGTGTGCAATCTCTGAAATGCGGTCAATGTCGGTGACACTGGCATTGGGATTGCCGAAAGTCTCAATGATAATAGCCTTGGTGTTGGGACGGAATGCTGCATCCACGGCGTCAAAATCAGAAGGATCTACAATAGTTGTCTCCACGCCTTGAGTGCTCAGGGTGTGCTCCAACAGGTTGTAGGTGCCACCGTATAGGTTGTCGGCTGCCACGATATGGTCGCCATTGCGGGCCACGTTCTGCAGTGCATAGGTGATGGCCGCTGCTCCAGAGGCCACAGCCAAACCTGCCACACCACCCTCCAGGGCAGCTACTCGCTCTTCCAATACGCCTTGGGTAGAGTTGGTGAGGCGTCCGTAGATGTTACCTGCATCGCGAAGTGCGAAACGGTCAGCAGCGTGCTGTGCGTTCCTAAACACGTAAGAGGTAGTTTGATAGATAGGCACTGCACGACTGTCGGTAGCGGGGTCTGCCTGCTCTTGACCTACATGAAGTTGTAAAGTCTCAAAATGAAGTTTCTTGTTGCTCATAGTTTTATTCCTTTCTTTAGTTTATGATTATTGTATTCCTTTTTTCTGTCATTTAGTTTTCTTGGTGCAAAGTTACGGTTTTTCCAGCGTTGCACAATCACACAAATAGGGCATATTTACTACCACAAGTGTGGTATATGTGCGTTTTTGTTGCTCATTTCGTTTTTTATTTCTATTTTTGTGGCAGATAATTGCCTCATTTTGCAGGTGAACGATGCTTACAGAGCGATGCGAAACTTTGGCAGTTATACGTTATAAATGTGTCACGAGAGGCTTGCAACAGTCTCTCAAAAAGAATGTAACAATGAAGATAAGAAGATCAGTGATTTTTGCCTTTGCCATCCTTGTGGCAGGCATCGCCGTGGCAAAGTTTGCGGCAAAGAGTGGTCAAGCGAACAACGGCAAGAAGATGACCTTGCATGTGACCTTGCTTGACGGAGGGTGTGACGGGGAGTACATGTATCTGAAAGATGTGGGAACACAGGCAGTGCTGGACAGTGCATTGGTGAAGGACAGCAAGGCGACCTTTGTACACGAAGGTGGCATTGACAAATTCTATGTGGTGGACATCCGTACAAACACAATAGGATATAGAGGATGTGTTGTGGCAGAAAACTGTGAGCTGACACTCTCGTTGAGTTCAAGGGAAATGGGAGTGGCTAAGGGCTCACCGCTGAATCAGGAGATACAGGACTATGAAAAAGAGACGAACTCGTTGAGAAAGGAGATGAGAAGTATGACTCCTGAACAGCGTGAGGTTGCCTATGCCCAGTTGATGAAGAAAACACGCCAACTGTACAACAAGCACACCAACGATGCCGTTGGCGCCTATGCGCTGATGGCGGGTGAGTTATTGGAAAGTAGCAATCCGCAGGAAATACAGGAAGTGATAGCCATCATGGGACCCAATATCAAGAATATGGTGCCCATCAAGGAGTTTGTCACCATGTTGGATGCCAAAGGACGTACTGCCGAAGGTTCCAAATTTGTGGATTTCGAGGGCAGCGACGAGCAGGGCAATGCTTTGAAGTTAAGTCAGTTTGTGGGCAAGGGAAACTATGTGCTCGTGGATATGTGGGCAAGCTGGTGCGGTCCGTGCCGCAGGGAGATTCCTAATCTGTTGCAGCTGTACCGCAAGTACCACGACAAAGGACTGACCATTCTGGGCGTGTTTGTATGGGACAAGTTAGAGAACCTGAAGCCTGCCAAGGAGAAAGAAGGAATATTGTGGCAGCAACTGATAGACAGCAATGAAACCGCCACCAAACTGTATGGCGTGAATGGCATACCGCAGATCATCCTTTTTGCACCTGATGGCACCATCGTGAAGCGCGACCTGCGTGGCAAGAAGATGCTGGAAGAGGTAGATAAGGTGATGGACAACTTCATGCCTAAAAAGCCTTGATACAGGAACTGTAAAGCACTTCAAATCATAAAATAGCAAAAAAATATGGCAGTCTAAGCAAAAATGATTACCTTTGCACCACATTAGATTAAACGTATAGCGTGAAAGTAAAAGAAGTGCTTAGTGCCCTTGAACAATTCGCGCCTCTGCCTATGCAGGAAGACTGGGACAATGCCGGCCTGCAGATAGGACTGACAGAAGCGGAAGTATCAGGGGCTTTATTGTGTCTTGATGTGACCGAGGCCGTAGTGACCGAGGCTGTAGATAGGCAGTGCAATCTGATAGTGTCGCACCACCCGTTGCTGTTTCGCGGACTGAAGCGCATCAGTGGCAGTAGTGATGTGGAGCGTGCCGTGATGAAAGCCATCAGCCATGGCATTGCCATTATCTCCATGCACACCAATATGGACAATGCGTGGGGTGGGGTGAACTGCAAGATAGCAGAAAAGATAGGACTGCAACAAGTGCAACTGTTTGCCTGCAAGCAGGTGGGCAATGTGCAGGGCGGTAGCGGCGTGACGGGCTTGTTGCCCCAGCCTATGGATGCCGAAGCCTTTATAGCACATGTGAAACGCACCTTTGCCGTGGAGTGTGCACAGTGCAATGAGTTGCTGAAACGCCCCATCCAGCGTGTGGCCCTGTGTGGTGGTGCCGGCGATTTCCTGTTAGAGCAGGCTATTGCTGCAGGAGCCGATGCCTTTATCACCGGCGAGATGCACTACCATGTATATGCAGGGCACGAACAGCAGGTGCAGATATGCGTCATTGGGCACTATCAGAGTGAACAATATACGGCAGAAATATTCCGTGAGATATTGAACAGACAGTGCCCAGAGGTGCCTGTCCATCTCTCAAAATCAAATGTTAATCCAATAATTTACAAATAACATGGCTAAGAAAGAGATTATCGACTTGTCAGTGGAAGAGAAACTGAAAACCCTTTATCAGATGCAGACAGCCCTCTCGGGTATAGATGAGAAGCGTGCCCTTCGCGGTGAACTGCCTTTGGAGGTGCAAGACTTGGAAGATGAGATAGCAGGTCTGGCCACACGTATCGAGAAAATAACCAATGAGATTGAAGAATTTCAGAAGGCTGTGGGTCAGAAAAAGGCCGAGATTGAAGAGGCACAGATGAGCGTGGCACGCTATAAGTCTCAACTCAACGATGTGAAAAACAACCGCGAGTACGATACCCTGAGCAAGGAAATAGAGTATCAGACTTTGGAGATAGAACTGTGCACCAAGAAAATCAAGGAAGCCAATGTGCGCATAGCAGAGAAAACTCAGGAACTCGAAGAGAGCAAGCAAAATCTGGAAGACCGCAAGAGCGACTTGGAGGTGAAGAAGGGAGAACTCGACGAGATCATGGAAGAGACACGTGCCGAGGAAGAGAAACTGCGCATGAAGGTGAAAGACTGTCTCTTATACACATCTGACGCTGCCGACGATATGCAGTGTGTA
>CALZNR010000208.1 GCA_945827565.1 uncultured Prevotella sp. | reverse complement strand
CGCCATCCCTTATGCGTTTTTGAGTAATGCAATTTTGTTTATACTTGTTTTTGATGGCCACAACTTCGTAATGGCCTTTTATGTAAATCCATTTGTAAATACGTGGGGCAATCATGCTCAATATCTCGCGTCTCTTGCCGTACTCATTGGACTGTCTGAGCAATCCCAAATATGAGTTGATGGAGCAAACAGCGTGGTTTACTTCGTCAATGTTCCTGGCCCTGTTGAGTTGTCTGACGGCTGCAATAAAGTTGGTCAATACTCTGTTGCAACAATATTTCCGATATGGCTTTACGACTGTGCCCGTAAACTCAACGACCTTGGTGTAATGTTGGAAATAAAATTTTTTCGGGTTGAGGCTCAACCCCAATTCCGCTAACTTAACGCGGATTTTTGGTACTGCGCTCAACAGCACCTTTTTGTCGGTGTGGATGCAATAAAAATCATCTACATATCGCCCGTGGTACTTTATGCCCAATTCCTCGATGTACCAATCCAGAATGTTCAAAAGGAAGTTGGCAAACAACTGTGCGAATAAATTGCCGATGGCCACACCTTTGCCCTCCCCATTGGTGAAAAGGGATTTGTTGGCTGGTAGGTGTTCCCACATTTCGCGTGGGCTGTGTCTTTCACAATTCTGCTCTGGGCAATGCAGCACTACGATTTGGCAAAGGTAACGCAAATCGTCAATGTCGCTGCCCTGGTAATACTTTACGATGAACTTATCAATCATCCGTGCCAACATGGATTTGTCAATGCTCATAAAGAAACCTTGCATATCCAATTTCATGATGTAACAGTCGGTGGTGTAATTGTTGCTGGCCTCCTTAATATCGGCCTCCAGCATCTTCACACCATACAACTGCCCTTTGCCTTTCCTGCAATTGAATGTCCGTGGACTAAACACCAATTCAAACAACGGCTCTAAACGCAAACCGATGTAATGATGTACAATCCTATCTTCAAATGAGGCGGCAAACACTTCACGATACCTTGGTCGCGTTACGACAAAACAGATAGATTTGCCCGGATGGTATGTTCGCGTGTTGATACGGTCACGCAAAGCAATTAGGTTGCTTTCGTAATTCATTTCATACACGATCGCGCTTGCCGTTCTCCGCTTTCTGCGGCGGCAATCGTAATACGCTTCTAACATTCCATCAGTTGTTACCATATCTTTATACTTTTTATGCAATGCCCGTAAATAGTGCTGAGACGGGGCGCACTCGATTCGTGTTCGTGGCCTTAGTGTTGTTGTTCATGTTGCCGTTGTTGAGGTTCAGATTCCATGCGTTGGTCGCGCTGTACTCGGTGGCTCGCCAATCTGTGCCGTATTGTCTTGTTCTTAACCGTGAATGACGGTACACGGCCCATTTATTACGGATTGCACACTCGGTTTGTCTTAACTCTCCGATTCCGGCATTTGCTCAACTCCCTTTCTGGCGGTCATTGAGTTTTTCCATGCTGTACTCTGTTTGCCTATCGCGTCCATTAGTTCAATGATATGTGCGTGCCGCCCCATGCCTTTAATCCACTGCCTTTCTCCTGCAATACGCATTAGGGTTTTCAATGTTTCAAATTTGGTCTGAAACACGATGAGGTGGTGCAATCTGTTGGGCTTATCCATGTAAGCTGCCGCAATGTCCTCGATGAGGCCAATGCCCAAATCCTGCATCTTTGCACCCACACTGAATTTATAGGCGCGTGGGAAATTTGGCATAATATCCAATATCTCATCCAGCAATGCCCGTGCGTCCAGATAGATGCGCGTGTTCGATACCAATTTCAATTGATTACCCATTTGCTTTCTTGCTTTTGTTTAATGCACCCGTCTTGCGACGGGTGCAAAGGTTAAAGATTAAAGTTTGAAGATTAAGAAATAAATGCTGAGACGGGGCGCACTCGACCCGTGCCCGTGGCCTTAGCGTAGTTGGTCATGGTGCCGTCGTTGAGGCTCAGATACCACGCGCCGGTCGCGCTGTACTCGGTCGAAGTCCAATAGGCATCTTCCACCAACTGCGTTGCACCCTCGATGAGCGACAAAGCATAATTGATTTTTGTCATGTTGGCATAAATCATCATCATTTCGCCCAACGATGGCAACCACCATTTGCCAGCGGTCAAACCCTTGCCGTTGGCGTTCACGCGGCTGTAAGCATGGCAGAAGCCGGGGGCATAGCCCTCACCGCTCATTTCGGTATGGGTGATTTGGCTGGCCGTGTTCGCCTTACCTGCAAAATCGCTGTAAGCGGTTTCACGGCTGCTGGTAGTCACACCGCCACCTGCCACGTTAGCACTGCCCCAATTAAGTTTGGTCGCGCTTTCTGTCGGGGCCACGACTAACACATGGCCACCCTCGACTACCACAACACCGTCGGCCACCTCTCCGGCGTTCTGCTGTGCCGTCCACTTGTGGGGTTTGTATATGATGGGGTAATCATCTTGCTTACGATGGCACATGATAAACACACCATCCTCCAACGAATTGAGGTTGAGGCCACCCATTAAAGCGGCTTTCAGATTGGCCAATGTAATTAGTGTTACATTGCCGTTGGCATCAGTCATTGGGAATTTCTGTGCCGTGGTGACAGTCGTAACAGTTGCTTGGGCTGTCAGTTTCTTTGTCTGTTTTGCCATAATTGCATTTTTTAATGTTAAACTTAATTTTGTCTGTTAATAATTCTCGCTGTGTACTTGGTAGTATATCCGTTAATTGTCTGGGTTCGGCTGCTGTCATACACCAACATGATTTGCAGGCTGTCGCCGCTGCCCATTGCGCAATCATCCCAATTTGAGCCGTCCCAATGTGTCAGCAATGGCAATTGCTCAGTGTTCCACGGGTATGTGTTTGAACTGCTCTTTTTCTTGTTTCGGCCATATACACTCCAATTCTGGGTATTGCTTAAATCGGATATGATGGTAATTTTGAGGCAAAAGTTTGTGCCGCTTTTTATGCCTAACGATTCACATACTGCGTTTAACTCGGGCAAACAAACGCCCGAATTGCCATACTCGCAATGCACGATGAATTGGTTTGACTTTTTCAGATTCAACACCAAATCACCCTGATAAATCGTGTTGGCCGCTGCAATGGTGTACTTGTGGAATGAGAAACCTGCAATGTACCCGTCCAGAATACCATTGCCACTACCCTTAAAGGCATAATTTCGGCCACCATTCTTTGCTGACAATATGAGCGCATAGTTAGCACCAAGTCCCCATTGATCGCTTGTGTCCTCATTCTCAAATCGTGCCACGGCTCTCAATCCTGATGGGGTCGGGAGTACATTGCCACCTATTCCTGCAAATACCTTTTTGCTGTCATTTCTAAAAATGATGTAAGCATCATTGGTGAATGGCTCGTTTGACAGGCCATTGCCACTGATAGTAAATCCAGCAATCTTGCCACTCTGTACAGTAATGTTGTTGAATGTTCCCGTCTGGCAGGTCACAACACCATCCTTTGCAAGAAACACCGTGTTTCCGGCGGCGTTCTTCATTTCGATGGCCTCAACACCCAAATTCTTAATGACTGCATACGTGGCCAACAATATCTGTGTGGCCACAATCTCCACTTTGTCCGTGGTCTGCCAATAGTGGTTTGTATTGTCGGCATCGCTCAACGGGTAATTGTTGGCGGTCTTGGCGTGGCTCTTCACGCATGAGTAATAGTTGCCATTCCAGATAACAACATCTTTGTATGGCTCTGTTTCCGCTCCTTGGTAGAAATTGTAATCGACGGCCACATCTGCCCAATTCTGAGGGCCGCGCAATGAGGGGCCGACGTTTCCACGGTCGCCCTTGTCGCCCTTGTCGCCTTT
>CALZNR010000207.1 GCA_945827565.1 uncultured Prevotella sp. | reverse complement strand
CCATGCGGGCTCTATAGACTTGTAGCTCACGGCATCCGAAGCAACGTCAATGATTTCCTGGTAGCCCTCTACGCACTTGAAGTCGGCTGCTGCAGTGTTCACATCCTGTGCTTCCAATCTGCGGTTAGAGAAGCACGCCTTGATAATCCACTGCTTGAACTTGGCGGTGTCGGCAGCGGTAGAGGCGCGGTTGAGCCATACGGGGATGCTGTCGCAAGCATCATCGATGGCCTTCTTGATCTGGTCGTTGGTGGGAATGAACATTGAGGTGTTGTAGCTCTCGCTGCGCATGTTCCATGTCTCAATACCATTCTCGTCATAGCGGTCCATCATGGAGTTCTTGATCACCCACACACTGTCGTAGATGTTACGGCCGTCGGATGATACGCTGATAATCTGGCTATGCTCGCGGTCAAAGGTCTTGGAGTCATATTGCAGCACCATCTGCTTGAAGGTAGAGTATTCATCGCCCAGTGACATGAGCAGTTCGTAGGCAGAGGGGTGAACCTCCAGCATACCATCGATGTAATACACATAGCCGTTGTTGGTCTTCACTATCTTGGTGATGTTGTGCTTGTCCAGCTGTTTTCCGTCATCATATACCCAGATGCTTTTGCCGGCTCGTGTCTCAATGTTGTAGCCGTTGACCAGTTTCGATGGCATCACACCCATGTCAGCCACGCTCAGTTGGGCAAAACGCTTTGCATCGACTATCTTGCTTTCATCAAAGTGGGCATCGTCACAAATCACAAAGGTATATTGTCCATTCTCCTTCGTGTCATTGAATACACCTTGGCTCTGCAGCACTGCCATTGCTTTTGTAGCATCGCCAGCAGAAGCCAGATAGCTTGCAATGTCGCCCTGATAACTGTTGACATTCGTTCCATTGACGATTGTCACATCCTGCTGGTCGTAGTGGTCATCCCAGTCGCCAGAGCATGATGCTGCCACCATGCCGCCCATGAGCACTACCAAAGGAAATATTTTATGTATTTTTCTCATACGGAACATTATTTTATTTAGAGTTGTCTGCTTTTTAGTCTTGATTCAATGGAATGAACTCCACGTAGTCCAGTCGCAAATGATAGGTAGAAGCGTTCTTGGCGTTCATGTCACGGATGGTGATTTTGAACTGATGGGGCTCTGACTTGTCAAATACCACCTCATTCCACAGTGTTTCTTCAATAGACTGGTACATCAGGTCGATGGTATTTCCCTTCTCTCCACGATAGAGGTATGCCATTTTCTGATTTGCGGTGTCGTCCAGGTTAAACTTTGTGAGTGTACCACTGGTGTAGAGTGTGCTCAGGGCAGGGTCTTTCACATAGTGCAGCACCACCTTGTATTTACCGGCAATGATGGTGGGAGTGGTGAAGTCTATCCATCCTGCATAGCCCAGATTGAGCACCAGGTAGTTGTTCATGTAGGTGCCATGCTCGGGTGTGTTCTCGTCTTTCTTGGGGATGGTCTTGTACTTCTCCTTCATAAATCCTATGCGACGGTAGTTCTTGCTGCTCGCTTTAGACTCGTTATACTTATAGGTGAAAGAGGTAATCACTCCGTTCTCTCCCTCCATGTACTCATCGCTCAGGTCTATTTGCTGTGCGGTGCTGGTCATGGGCGAGGTAAAGATATTACCCATGTTCTTTTTGTTTGAATAGTTGTTCACCCATGCAATGATGTCGCTGCTGTTCAAGAAGTCCCATCTCACGGTGACGGGTGCAGGATGATATACGGGCATGATGCCACCTATCTTGTGTATCATACCGTTGCTTGCCTTGATGTCGCTACGCAGCACGGGGAATTGCTCGTTGATAAGTCTCTTCTGGTTCAGCATATTGGCGGTGAAAGCCTGACCGTCGAATTGGGTAGAGTAAATCTGCTTCTCACTGGGGTCCTCGGGATTGATGAAGTTGAACACCTCACTGATCTTGCGCTCGGTGGAGAGGAAGTGATACTTCAGATAGTGATTCAGGGCTGTTGTGCCATCGGTCTCCTCGCCGTTGCTGTGATTCACCAGCCATGTCTTCAGATCATCCACAGTGTTGATGCCTTCTTGTGCAAACACATGGTCGGGCACTGCAAAGCAGGTGTAGGTGAATTTGCGCACCACCTGCACGCCTCCCTCACCTGTAATGGTGTCGGATACGAGAGATGCCATCTTGTAAATCTCTTCATCTGCCTTGATGGCTTCTGCAAAGAGTTTAAAGGTGTTGTCTGTACCTGAAAGTACTTCCAGCTTCTGTACGATGTTCTCTACGTTGGGTAGAATCACCTCGTCCATTACGTAGATGTCACCGTTGGCGCACGAAGAGCCTGTGAAGCGTGCCAGTTTGGCCTGATTGTTGATAAAGATACTGTCGGTGCTCAGGTACTCGTCGCTGCGGAACTCATCGTCCACGTCAGTTTTCTGATAACCGAAGCTCAGCGTCAGGTCTTGCTCAAAGAGGTTCTTGGCAGGAAGGTCCTGATGGTTGCGGGCATAGATAACCAGCGAAGAGTCGGTAATCACCCTTGAGTCGGTCTGCCAGTCAATGATATGTGCCTTCACCACTTGGCGTGCATACTGCACATCCAGTTCCTGAACCGAAGATACACCTCTGCTGCGCAGGAATTTCTGCATGGCATTGTTGTTGGGGCAGAATGCTGTGGCGTTGGCGTTGGCATCCTTCATGGCATTGTAAAAGTTGGCATGCTTCAGCAACTCTATCCACAGAGAATATGTCTCGGGCGACTTCTCCATGAGTGTGGTCATGGTCATTTCCGATTCCACCGTGGTAGGCTGCACAAACAAGCTACCCTCGTTGGGGTCATCACATGCCACAAATGTCAAGGCGGCAAATATGCTGATAATTAACTTTTTCATATTTTTCATTGTGTTTTATTCATAATATGGATTCTGCACTAACAGCGGGTTGCGGGTGATTTCTGTCTCGTTGATGGGCAGATACCACGCATTCTTGTCAAGCAGTGTTGACTTGATTTTGCTTCCACCGGCGATAGCGTTGTATTTCTGTACGTTGGTGATAAACACGTCTTGCACAAAGTCGATGTTGCCGGCAGGGTCGGTATAGCGTCCCATGCGCAGCAGGTCGTACCATGCCTTGCCCTCAGCCACAAACTCCATGAGGCGTTCGTAAAGCAGGGCATCTACCAGTTCGGTAAGGGTAGAAGAGGAGGTGAGGTTCAACTCCTGCAGGTTGGTGCGCTTCCTTATCTTGTTGATAAGCTCCAGTGCCTGTTCGTTGTCGCTTGGATTGGCTCCCATCTCACGCATCAGCAGAGCCTCTGCCTTGATGAGCATCACCTCACTCACACGATAGATGATGAAGTTGGGGTCGTAGTTGCTGGCTGTTCTTGGCTCTGAAGTGGTGCTTCCTCCAATGTATTTCCAGATAAAGGCCGGTGTGCCGCTGTTGGGCAGGGCATTGGTGGTGCCCCAGCGTGTGCGCACAAACATATCGGGATCCTCGTTGTGGCGCAGACCAATATTGTTGGCATCAGAGTCTATCTGGCGCAGCAGTGCGGCACTGAGCATGTAATAGTTGTAGATGCTTGAACTTGGGCGTGTTGCAGGGAACAGGTAGGGCAGGGTGTTGGTCTGCAGTGCCGTACCGTTGTTCTTCAGTGCAGAGTACTGCAACTCGAAGATAGATTCCTTGCTGTTGCCAGGGTTGAAGATGGCAAACCAGCTGCTGTGGTTGGCTGTCTCTATGAAGGCGGGAGCCTCGTCAGACTTGCTCTGCAGCAGCATGTCGGCATATTTGATGGCATCATCATCTGTCTCTTATACACATCTCCGAGCCCACGAGACAGGCAGAAATC
>CALZNR010000206.1 GCA_945827565.1 uncultured Prevotella sp. | reverse complement strand
CTACACACTGCATATCGTCGGCAGCGTCAGATGTGTATAAGAGACAGCGGTGCTCTCTTGCGAGCATTTGCAGCGTGTGCAGGCAGTTTTCTGTTACGATGAAATGGTCGTTTTCTGCAAATTCCGGCTCGTCGATAACGGCGTATGCACAGCCCTTTTCCAATGCAGTTTTGGCAAATTGGTTGCCGTTGAAGTTGGCTCCCTTCAAGGCAAAGAAGATAGAACCCTTTGGACAGTCTCTGCTGTCGGTGGTCACCACAGGGTGCTGTGTGAAGATGTGATACAGTTGTTCGATGCTCATAGTGGTAAGTGAGATAGGCTTCTCCCGTTTAAAATTATTGCTGCAAAAGTACAAAGTTTTCTGTGATTTGAGGCTTCTTTTCATATTTATATTGTAAATTTGCAAGCATAACGGTGCTGCAACAAAGCGGCCCTGATAACCATGCAAACCATGCAACAACCTCTTCCCTATACCCTCAATGTGGGTGGCAGCCTCTTTTCGCTTGCCACACCGCAGGTGATGGGCATCCTCAACTGTACGCCCGATTCCTTTTACGCTGGCAGTCGCAAGCAGGCAGATGCCGAGATAGCCGAGCGTGTGAATCAGATCATCGCCGAGGGGGGCACCATCATTGATGTAGGCGCCTTTTCCACTCGTCCAGGTGCCGCTCAGGTGAGTGCCGAAGAGGAGATGGTGCGCTTGCGCCACGCCCTGCAGATACTGCGGCGAGAGCAGCCAGACGCGGTGGTCAGCGTAGATACCTTTCGCCCTGATGTGGCGCGCATGGCGGTGGAAGAGTATGGCGTGGCCATTGTCAACGATGTGAGCGAGGGCAATGTCAATGGCGCTTTTGGTGGTACTGAGGGCACCAATGCAGCCCCCGAGTTGCTTGCCCCCGATGGCTATCCTGCCATGTTCCGTATGGTGGCACGCCTCAAGGTGCCCTATATCCTGATGTCGGTGCAGCCCACCCTGCACGATATGCTCATGGCTTTTTCTCGTGAGGTGCAGCAGTTGCGCAGTCTTGGTGTGGCAGACATCATCCTCGACCCAGGTTTTGGTTTTGGAAAAACGCTGGAGCAAAACTACCGTCTCATGGGGCAGTTGCGCGAGTTGCAGGCATTGCAGTGCCCACTGTTGGTAGGCGTGTCGCGCAAGTCAATGATTTTCAAATTGCTGGATGCCACTCCCGCCGAGGCTCTCAACGGTACTACCGTGCTCCACACCATAGCCTTGCAGCAGGGAGCCCATATTCTTAGGGCGCACGATGTGCGTCAGGCGGTGGAGGCCGTAAAAATAGTGTGTCAAACCTATCCCGAAATAATCCGATAGCCCATGTTCTTTCCCTTTGGCCTTAAAGATTTTATCGATATCTTCCTCGTTGCGGTGATGCTCTACTCCGTTTATCGTGTGATGAAGGAGTCGCGCTCTCTCAACGTGTTCATCGGTATTCTGGTCTTTGTGGTGCTGTGGCTCTTTGTGTCGCAGATGTTGGAGATGCGCCTGTTGGGCAGCATCATGGACCAGTTGGTCAGCGTGGGAGTGATAGGTCTCATCATTCTCTTTCAAGACGATGTGCGCAAGTTTCTCTACAATCTTGGAGCCCACCAGCACATCCGCAGGTTCACCCGCCTGTTTAGCAACGAAGGCAAGCAGCACGAAGACACTGTTGACAAGGAGTCTATCATGGCCGTGGTGCTGGCGTGTCTCAGCATGAGTAAGCGCAAAGAGGGAGCGCTGATAGTGATAGAACGTGCCACATCACTGATGGAGGTAGCAGATACGGGCGACAAGATTGATGCCAATATCAACCAGCGCCTCATTGAGAATATCTTTTTCAAGAACTCTCCCCTGCACGATGGTGCCATGGTGATAGCCGACAAGCGTATCCTTGCCGCTGGTTGCATCCTGCCTGTGAGTCACAGTCTTGATATTCCCAAAGAACTGGGACTTCGCCACCGTGCCGCCCTGGGCATCTCTCAAGAGTGCGATGCCATCGCCATCGTGGTGAGCGAGGAAACGGGAGGCATCACCGTGGCAATAGCCGGCAAGTTCTATCTGCGCCTCTCTGCAGAAAAATTGGAGAGCATACTCACCGAAGAGAAGGCCTTTGGCTGACCCGCTGGCAGAGCAGGCAAGAGCCAGCAGAAGTGAGAGAGGAAACCTTTATTTGAAGCATATAACACAACAAACATCTTTAAAACATACTTAAAAAACAAAAAACAATGGATTTAGTACAACAAATCATTGAGCGCGCCAAGAGTAACAAGCAGCGCATCGTGCTCCCCGAGGCTACCGAGGAGCGTACCCTGAGAGCAGCCGACCGTGTGTTGGCAGACGACGTGGCAGACCTTATTCTTATCGGTAATCCCGATGAGATTCACGCGCTGGCAGCACAGTGGGGGCTCACCCATATCGACAAGGCCACACTCATAGACCCCGAAAACAACCCCAAGAGCGAGGAATATGCAGCCCTGCTCACAGAGTTGCGCAAGAAGAAGGGCATGACCATTGAGAAAGCCCGTGAGTTGGTGAAGAATCCGCTCTATCTCGGCTGTATGATTATCAAGACCGAAGGTGCCGACGGACAGATTTCAGGAGCCCTCAGCACCACTGGCGACACCCTGCGTCCTGCCCTGCAGATTATCAAATGTGCCCCTGGTATCAGCTGTGTCAGCGGTGCCATGCTGATGATTACCCAGAAGCCTGAGTATGGCGAGAATGGCGTGCTGGTGATTGGCGACGTGGCTGTTACCCCTATGCCCGATGCTTCGCAGTTGGCACAGATTGCCGTGTGCACAGCGCAGACAGCCAAGAGTGTGGCAGGCTTTGCCGACCCACGTGTGGCCATGCTGAGCTTCTCTACCAAGGGCAGCGCCAGTCATGAGGTGGTGGATAAGGTGGTTGAGGCCACCCGTATTGCCAAGGAGATGGCTCCCGACCTCCATATCGACGGTGAGTTGCAGGCCGATGCCTCGCTCGTTCCCTCTGTGGGTGCCAAGAAAGCGCCGGGCAGCGACATCGCAGGTAGAGCCAATGTGCTCGTAGTGCCCTGCTTGGAGGTGGGCAACATCTCTTACAAGCTCGTGGAGCGTCTTGGTGGTGCCGTGGCTCTTGGTCCTATTCTTCAGGGTATTGCACGTCCTGTCAACGACCTCAGCCGTGGCTGTTCAGTAGATGACATCTATAAGATGGTGGCCATCACCGCTTGTCAGGCAATGGATGCCAAGTGATTGGATAAATGAAGAGTGAAGAATGAAGAAAATTCGTTGAAAGACTATGAAGATATTGGTTTTAAACTGTGGTTCGTCATCTATAAAGTACGCACTTTATAACATGGACGACAAGAGCGTGATGACCTCGGGTGGGGCAGAGCGCGTGGGACTGGACAATGCCTTTGTAAAGGTGAAGCTGGCTAACGGAGAGAAGAAGCAGATAATGCACGATATTCCCGAGCATACAGAGGGCGTGAAGTTTATCTTCTCACTGCTCACCGATCCTGAGATAGGCGTTATCAAAGACCTGAGTGAAATCAATGCCGTGGGCCATCGTATGGTGCATGGCGGAGAGAAGTTCAATAAGAGTGTGGTGCTCACCGACGAGGTGCTGCGTGCCTTCGAGGAGTGCAACGACTTGGCTCCCCTTCACAATCCTGCCAACCTCAAGGGCGTGAATGCAGTGAAGGAGTTGATGCCCGGCTTGCCTCAGGTGGGAGTGTTCGACACCGCCTTCCATCAAACAATGCCTGCCAAGGCTTATATGTATGCCATTCCCTACGAACTGTATCAGCCTGTCTCTTATACACATCTCCGAGCCCACGAGACAGGCAGAAATC
>CALZNR010000205.1 GCA_945827565.1 uncultured Prevotella sp. | reverse complement strand
TTTCTGCCTGTCTCGTGGGCTCGGAGATGTGTATAAGAGACAGGTACTGATGGTACTGACGGTGATGGCAGCGATGGCCGTCAGAACTCTAATTGGATAGAAGCACCATATCCCGGTTGATGGGCAAACACCTCATCCACGGGATAACATCCCGCCAACAGCAGAGCATGTACCAGAATACCGCCATGGGTAAAAGCCAGCAGATGGCGGTAGCCTTGTTGTTTTTTCTCTGCTATGAAGGCTTGCAGGCGCTGGTGCTGGTCTTCAAACGACTCGCCGCCCGTGGCTCTGACATGCAGATAATCATCATACCAAAGTTGCAGCCGTGGGTCGGTAATCTCATCGTAACGCCTCATCTCCCATTCGCCAAAGTTCATCTCCATCAGGCGGTTGTCTTTCACAGCATTCTCATAGCCGCAGAACTGCGCCAACAGGGTACACCGCTGCAACGGACTGGTGAACACACCATCATACTTTACCCTCTCCAACTGCTCACACACCCTTGCAGCCTCTTGCGGAAAAAAGGGTGTAAGGGGCACTTCCGACTGTCCATAGCAAACGCCAGGAGCAATATCCACCGAGGTATGTCTCACAAAGGTAACGGTCATGTCAGCATGTATATGGCACAAACGGTGAGATAGAACACCATTTCAGAAATCAGGAACACGGCTCCACAGCAGTCGCCTGTATATCCCTTGATTCTGCCTTTGATGAAAAAGATGAGCAGCATTGACACAACAAAGGTGGGCAGGGCTGCCCACTGATAGGGTGACGGTAGCAGCAGCAAAGCCAACATGCCACACAGCATACTGCCTATCCATGTCAGGGGTTTCATTCCTGTATATACGGTATGGTTCTTGGCTGTGGCTTCTGTGCGGGCATAAGGCAACAGGTTTACTATCTGTGAGGCCGAGAACTTGCTCCAACAGTCGCCGGCAAGCAACATCGGAACTGCCAGTTGCAGGGGTAACGACGACACCACAGCCACTGCCATCAGGAAGTAAAGGACAAGCCCTATCACGCCATAAGTGCCAATGTGCGAGTCTTTCATAATGGCGAGCACCCGTTCGGGGGATGTTCCACCACCAAAGCCATCGAGGAAATCGGCAAGTCCGTCTTCGTGTAGCGCTCCCGTGAGCAACAGTCGGGCACCAAAAGCCATCAGCACTGCCACCGTATAGGGAAAGAGGTGTGCTGCACCAAAGAGCGTGAGCGCAAGCACACCGCCTGTGAGCCATCCTATGGCCGACCAGCAGTTTACCACCCTTTTGTAGTAGATGGCATCCACCTGTATCAGTCGCCATATAGGCAGGCGGGTGAAGAAGGTCAGGGCAGCTATCAGCGTCTTCATGCGGTCAGAAGTATTTGGTCACATCGGTATTGGCAAACGAGTCCATCTCGTTGATCATATTCACGGCTGATTGCAGGATGGGATAGGCGCACACAGCACCCGTGCCTTCACCCAGTCGCAGTCCAAGATGCAGCAGTCCCTGTACTCCCAGTGCCTGAAGCATCAGTTTGTGACCAGCCTCATCTCCCTGATGACCAAAGATGGCATAGTTCAGCACCTCGGGATAGAAATACGAGGCGGCTGCCATGCAACTGGTCATAATGAAACCATCTACCAGCACTATCATGCCCAGTTCGGCGGCGCGCAACATTCCTCCAACAGCCATTGCCATCTCAAAACCTCCGAACCACGCCATCTTGTCTTCCATGGTGCCGTCGCCATGATAGTTGTCCATCGCCTTGCTCAGCACTTCCAGCTTATGCTGTATGCCTGCATTGTCCAGTCCTGCCCCTGCTCCGATACAGTCGGCAATGGGTATGCCTGTAAAGATAGACATCCACATGGAAGAGGGCGAGGTGTTGCCGCTACCCATCTCTCCAAAGCTCACGATGTTGCAGCCCTTTTGGTGCACCATATCCACGATACCTGCGCCACGGGTGATACATTCGTTCAGTTCTTCCTTGCTCATGGCAGGTCCTTTGAGGAAGTTGCTGGTGCCACGTCTCATCTTCCTGTCAATGATACCATGTCCTGTGGGAATGTCATAATCCACGCCAGCATCTACCAGCACCAGCTCAAAACCATGCTGATGACACAGGAAGTTGATACCTGCACCACCTCGGGAGAAATGCCCCAACTGCTGCCATGTCACCTCTTTGGGCGATACGGTGACACCCTCTTCAATGATGCCATGGTCGGCGGCGAAGAGTATGTTATGCGGTTTATGCAGTTCTGGACTGAGTGTTTGTTGAATCCATCCTATCTTCAACGCCAGTTCTTCCAATCTGCCCAACGAGCCTTTCGGTTTGGTCAGGTTGTCAATTTTGTCAATCAGGGCAGTCTTGATGCACTCATCTGGGTGCTTGATGTTGAATTGAACCATATTTGTTGTCTATTTTATTCTTACAGGTATGCCCGAAACAAGCAGATACACCTCGTTGGCTTGGGCGGCAATGAACTGGTTCACTCTGCCCTGCAGGTCTGAGAAGCTGCGCTGCATGGAGTTGGCACTCACGCCCCCCCAACCTATTTCGTTGGTCACAAAGATAAAGGTGGCATCTTCTGCCTCTACAAAGCGGCAGAACTCTTGCTCCAGCGCCGAGTAGGCTTGCTCTATATCCTCGCCACATTCAAAAAAGAAGTTGGTGGCCCAGAGGGTTACACAATCCACCAGCACCACACGATGCTCCATCCTGTGCTTGCTCAGCAGGCGCTCTTCTTCTATATTCTCCCACTGTTGCTGCCTGCGATGCTTATGCTTCTCCACCCTTTTGGCAAACTCTTCGTCCATCACTTTGGCGGTGGCAATGTAGGCAGGATGGTCAGACAGTCCAAGGGCCATCTTTTCAGCAAACTCGCTCTTGCCCGATTTCTGTCCTCCAGTGACCAATATTATCTTGCTGTTCTTGTCCATTGTTTTATACTCCTCGTTTTGCCTGCCCCTTTCCTGTCAGGGACACTTGCGCACAACAGTGTTCTCCCTGTGGTGCATAGCAACGTGCCACAGAAAATCATCGCAAGCCCTACAGACAGGCAAATCAAGAAGATAAAAACAACGGGAGCCCCAAGTATCCATGCACTTGGAAAGGAAATCAACGCCCACTGCTTCTTG
Organism: uncultured Prevotella sp.; assembly: GCA_945827565.1. Taxonomy (GTDB): domain Bacteria; phylum Bacteroidota; class Bacteroidia; order Bacteroidales; family Bacteroidaceae; genus Prevotella. The sequence continues at coordinate 737 of CALZNR010000205.1, read as the reverse complement.
ACCCGAGAAATCAGTAACACGATGCTAAGGTAGGTTTCCTGACTTTACCCTGGAGATGCCTTCCCATTATGCTTGTATAACAGTGGCTTTTGCTTATCTCCAAATGCTCTGGGCACCATCGTTGCAGCCCAAAACGGTATTTACAGTAGCGGGTACTGTTCCGGATTCTCACCGGATTCCCTATTACCGACAGCCACCGGATGGTGGCGTGTCACTCCTTATGCCCTGCAAAAGTACTGCATTATTATGACCCGACAAAGAAATTTCAACAATAAAATGCTTGCAATTCTTGATTTTTTTTCTGATTTTTGCACCTGTATTGGAGGGGGAATGTCTCAGCAAACCAACAGAAGAAGAGCCCCTGCCATACACAAAAGAAAACAATCAGACTTAAACGCAGATGAAATACGCAGTAATAGGAACAGGAGCCATAGGCGGTTACTACGGCAGCAAACTGGCAAGGGCTGGCAAAGAGGTGCATTTTCTGCTGCACAGCGACTATGAGGAGGTGAAAAGAAACGGACTTGTCATTGACTCTTACGAGGGCAACTACGTGCTGCCCCACGTCAATGCCTATTGCTCTGTCAACGATATGCCACAGGTGGATGTGGTGATTGTGGCACTCAAGTCGGTGAGCAACCACCTGCTTGCCGATTTACTGCCACCACTGTTGCACCCCAACACCCTGGTACCTGTCTCTTATACACATCTGACGCTGCCGACGATATGCAGTGTGT
>CALZNR010000204.1 GCA_945827565.1 uncultured Prevotella sp. | reverse complement strand
TATGTCTATCATCTCCTCGCCGAAGTGGTAACCGTCATATTTCTTCTTCAGTCTTGACACAGTTTCCTCATAACTTGTCCCAAGCTTTTGCGAAAGTTCCTGGATGGGCTTCTCAAAAACGGCAAGCAACTCTTCTTTGGTGATGCCGCAAAGACTCTCAAACTCTCCAGCCATACTGATGTCAATAGGCTGGTTGAATCCGCTGAACACGCTCACTTGCGAGAACTTCGTCACGCCAGTGAGAAACACAAACTGCAGGTCTTCATCAGCATCCTTGAACACTCCGTAGAAGCCTTTCAGCACATTGCGGTTATAGTCTTCGAGCCCCATACGGTTGCCCATGCTGTCGGTCACTTGATAATCCTGTTCCAGCGCATCAAGTATGGGCTTGTCATATTCGTCGATGAGCACCACGGCCCTGTGCCCCGTCTTCTCATGGGCGGCCTTCACCAAGTCCTTCAGCCTCAGTCCAAAGTCCTGAAGCTGGGGATCCTTTCCGTATATCTTCTCAAAATCAGAGAGTTGCTTGTTGATAACCACATCAAGCGTGCCGGGCTGGTTGTAGTTGGAAGTACCAAACGAGAAATGGAACACGGGATATTCCACCCACTCCGTTTCTAACTGTTCGATGGCCAGACCCTTGAAAAGGTCTCTGCGACCCAGAAAATAATACCTAAGGGTAGAAAGCAGCAGGCTTTTCCCAAACCGCCGAGGCCTGCTCAAGAAGTAAACCCGCCCTTCCGCGGCAAGCTTATACACCAAGTCTGTCTTGTCCACATAAACAAAGCCGCCTTCAATGAGTTTCGCAAAGTCTTGTATTCCGATAGGGTATTTCATGTACCAACAGTTTTATCATGCCTTGCAAAGATACGTTTTTTTTCGGCATCTCAGCAAATTGCCACGCTCTTTTTGACAGCGGCAGGCGTTCGTTGGATGATGGCGGCGATGGCAGTGCTGATTCAACTGACGGCTGTGCCCTTGAGTGTGGCACTGGAACTGCTTTCTATCTTTACTCTCACCACTTCGCCAATATGATGAGAACCCTTGTCGAACACCACCACCTTGTTTTGTTCTGTTCTGCCAAACAGCTGCTCTCTGGAGCGCTTGCTGTGGCCCTCCACCAGTACGCTCACCGTGCGGCCCACCTCACGCTCGTTCGACAGTGCCGAGAGCTCTGTCTGCAGGTGTATCATCTCTTCCAAGCGGCGTATCTTCACCTCCTCGGGCACATCGTCGGGCAGATGTTTGGAGGCGTAAGTGCCGGGGCGCTCGCTGTACTTGAACATAAAGGCGGCATCGTAGCCCACCTCACGCATCAGCGAGAGCGACAGCTGGTGGTCTTCCTCCGTTTCGCTGTGATAGCCCACAAAGATGTCGGTGGTGATGGCACAGTCGGGCACTATGCGACGGATGGCAGCCACCCTGTCGAGATACCACTCACGGGTGTATTTTCGGTTCATCAGGTGCAGTATGCGGTTGCTGCCGCTCTGTACGGGCAGGTGGATGTGCTTGCACACATTGGATTCCTCGGCTATCACCTGCAGCGTTTCGTTGCTCATGTCCTTGGGATGCGAGGTGGTGAAGCGCACACGCATTTCAGGCACCTCGTGCGCCACCATGCGCAGCAGCTGGGCAAAGCCCACCCCGTCATTGCCATGGTATGAGTTCACGTTTTGTCCCAGCAGCGTCACCTCTTTATATCCCTTGTCTCTCAGGTCGCGCACCTCGCGCAGTATGCTCTCCACGTCTCTGCTGCGCTCCCTGCCACGGGTGTAGGGCACAATGCAGTAGTGGCAGAAGTTGTTGCAGCCACGCATGATGCTCACAAAGCCCCCGATCTTGGCACCATGCAGTCGGCTGGGCACCACCTCACGATAGGTTTCTGTGAGCGAGAGTTCTATGTTGATGGCCTTCTGCCCCATCTCTGCCTGTGCAAAAAGGTCGGGCAGCGACAGATAGGCATCTGGTCCTGCCACCAAGTCGGCATGATGATGGGTGAGCAGTTGGTCTTTCACCCGCTCTGCCATACATCCCAGCACACCTATTATCAACTGTTTTTTCCCATGGGCGTCTTTTCCCTCCTGTCTTTTTCTTCGCTCTGCGTTGAGAGCTTCCAGTCGGTTCAGTATCTTCTGTTCGGCATTGTCGCGCACTGAGCAGGTGTTCAGCAGCACGGCATCGGCCTCTTCCAATGTGTTACACACTTCATATCCTGCCATCTTCATAATGGAAGCCACCACTTCAGAATCTGCCACATTCATCTGGCAGCCATAGGTCTCGATATACAGGTTCTTCATTTTTGCTTTCTTTCTAAGTATTTCCCCTTGGCTGGGGCGTTGTATGTGTCTGTTTGCCACCCTTGGTGTCATCCGTTCACCCTGGTGGCTCTGATAAAGTAGATAATCAGCAGCAGATAGGCGGTGAGCGAGAGCACCTCGGAGAGAGGGTTGCACCACCATGCCTCATAGTCGAACACCACGCCACTGAAGCGCAGCAGTGCACTGAGCACACCCATCAGGGCTCCTCCGGCAATGAAGCCCGAAGCCAGCAGGTTGCCCTTCTCGCCGCGTGCCTTGTTCACTGCCTGGTCTTTGCTGCGGGTGGTGACAAACCAGTTGATGGCTCCACCCACCACAAGGGGCACGTTCAGCTCCAAGGGGATGAACATACCCAAGGCAAAGGCCAGGGCTGGCACCTTGCACCAGGTGAGTATAATGGCGAGTGCCGCACCAATGGCATAGAGCACCCAAGGGGCACCAATGCCGTTCATCAGAGGTTCTATCACTGCTGCCATGGCATTGGCCTGCGGTGCCGCCAGCTGACCGGTGGCAAAACCGTAGGTTTCGTTGAGCAGCATCATCACACCGCCCACGGTGGCGGCAGAGATCAGGGTGCCGAGGAACTTCCACGACTCCTGCTTTCTGGGGGTACTGCCCACCCAGTAGCCTATTTTCAAGTCGGTGATAAAGGCACCTGCCATCGACAGTGAGGTGCACACCACACCGCCCATCACCAAGGCAGCCACCATGCCCGAGGTGCCACTCAGGCCCACACCTACCAGCACCACCGATGCCAGAATCAGTGTCATCAGCGTCATGCCGCTCACGGGGTTGGAGCCCACAATGGCTATGGCGTTGGCTGCCACTGTGGTGAAGAGGAAGGCAATGACGGCTGTGAGCACCAGTGCCACCAAGGCAAAGAGCAGGTTGCCGTCCATCACGCCCATCCAGAAGAAGACAAACACCAGCAGCAGGGTGATGACCGATGCTGCAATGATGAAGCGGAAGGGCAGGTCGCTATGGGTGCGCAGGGTGTTAGCGGCATCAGCTTCCTTGGCCACACTGCTGGCTTCGCCCTTTTTGGGAGCCAGTCGTTTGATGCTGTCCACGATGATGCCCCACGACTTGATGATGCCAATGATGCCCGCCATGGCTATGGCTCCTATGCCGATGCTCTTGCCATAGAAGGTAAAAATCTCTTCCGGACTCATGTCGCCCACCGCGGTGTCGATGGCTGGATTCCACTGGTTCAGCACGTCGTGTGGAAAGAGCAGTGCCATGCCCGGCACCACCAACCACCACACTGCCAGCGAACCAAAGCAGATGATCAGCGCATATTTCAGTCCCACGATATATCCCAAGCCCAGTACGGCGGCACCCGTGTTCACCTTGAACACCAGCTTGGCTTTATCGGCAAGCACGCTGCCCCATTCCACCACGCGTGTGGTAAAATTCTCGTTCCACAGTCCGAAGGTAGCAACACAGAAGTCGTACAGTCCGCCCACCAGTCCTGCTATCAGCAGCGGTTTTGCCTGCGAGGCTCCCTTGGCTCCGCTCACCAGCACCTGTGTGGTGGCAGTG
>CALZNR010000203.1 GCA_945827565.1 uncultured Prevotella sp. | reverse complement strand
TACACACTGCATATCGTCGGCAGCGTCAGATGTGTATAAGAGACAGGGCATTGGCAGTGCTGACGGTGAGTGTGCCCTCGCCTGCCTTGTTCAGCGAACCATCGCCTCCGATAGTTCCATCTCCTTCGAGGGTGACATGGCCGTTGCCTTTCACCACCACACTGGCAGGGCTCACGGTGCCGGCAATGCTCACCTTAGTATCTGTAGCGGCATCTATCAGCACCTTGCTGCCATCGGCAAAGGCTTTGCCCTCTTGCCACACAGCGGTGGTGCTATTGTCCCAAGTGCCATCTGCTGCCGCCCAAGTATTGTCGGCCTGATAGTTGTTCACATCCACCATCTCCACCTGCTTGGGTCTTGTTTTCATCACTGTCACGGGCGTATATTCAGAGTAGTGGCCCTTGCTGTCCACGGCACGCATACGCACATTGTAGGTGGTTCCCTCTGTCAGATTGTCTATAAGGTATGTGGTGGCACCGGCTTCTGTGGTGTTCACTTTGGTGAAGTCGGCATAGGCACCTCCCTTTATCTCTACCTCAAATCCTGTTTCGCCACGTGTGTAGTCGCGCCAGCCTATCTGCAGAGCCTGCTGTTTGCTCTCTATCAGTTCCAAGCACATGGGGGCACGGAGGAAGAAATCTACCGTCTCCTCGGTGATGCTGTTGATGTAGTTCTCAATGTTGGCATATCCATTGGCTGCAATGGTCATGGCATCGTTCTTGTTGGGGTCGGTGCCGTTGGCTGTTTCCCACGCATCGGGCATTCCGTCGCCATCGGTATCCACACGTGTATTTCCCTTCCACACGGTCCAGGTGCTGGGTGCTCCATACACCAGGGTCTCTTCATTGGATATCAGTTCTCCCTTCTTACCAAAACTCATCACCTCGTCTATCATGTAATAATCGGTGTAGTCACGATAAGGCAGCGAGGCACCCACTGTGGGCAGCAGATTGTCTATCAAGGTGTTTCCTGCCCACAACTCCAGTTCGGGATAGGCGTATGGCTGCGACTGGCGGTCGGCGGCGCTGTAGGATGTTACCTCAGAGGGGTTGAACACGCCATCTCTGTCACGATCTTGCCAGTTGTCGTTGCCATAGAAATGGAAGTTGGAATTACCGCCTGTAAAGGCATCTCCACCCACTGCCGGACCATTGATAAACAGGTTGCTCTGGATGTTGCAGAAACTCTCTCCCTCAGAGTCGCCTCCCATGATGTAGGCACCGTTTTTCCAGTTGTACACCAGGTTGTTGGCATACTGGTTGACACCCTTCACCTTGTTGTTTCGGGTTGAGTTGTCGCAATACAGGTTGCGATACAGGGTGATGTTATCTGCCTGCATCAGTCCACCTGCAGAGTGCGTCATCAGGCCCTGTCCCACCACTGAGTTTTGGATGGTGATATTGCCTAAATCGCCCTTGCCATCAGGATTGATAGAGAAGGTCTCATCTTGTCCCCATGCAAACGAGCAGTGGTCAAAAATCATGTTGGTTCCGTTGGATATACCTGCAGCATCCTTGCCAGAGTCTCCTTTCCTACCCATACGGAAACGCATGTAGCGCACAATGGTATTGTTTGCTCCCGAGAACGACACGCCGTTGCCATACACGGTAATTCCCTCACCGGGGGCTGTCTGGCCTGCCACATACAGATTGTTGGCAAACACGATGCGACTATTGATATTGATGACACCAGCCACATCGAACACCACAATACGGTTGGGACTGCTCACAGCATCGCGGAGCGATCCACTACCGCTGTCGTTGAGGTTGGTTACATGATACACACTTCCGGTACGTCCACCAGTGGCATATCGTCCCCATCCTTGTGCTCCTGGGAAAGCCAACTGCTGTGCCTGCAATGCCACTGTGCCACCTGCCAGCATCAGCGCCAAGAGCCATTTTTTTGAAGTTTTGTTACTCATTGATGTTAGTTTTAGTAGGTTATATTTTTGATGGGTTCTATCATTCCCCCCACCGTGATTTTACAAATAATTTAAGTTTTACAATCGCTCATCTGTTGAGGTGTGGTGAGGTGATGGTTACTGTGGTTGTACACCACTCGCCATAGCTCATACCTCTATCAACGATGAAGAGCACCGATAATCTCAGTCACCGAATTACAGCCATGGGCATCCAACCACTGGTCGATACCATTGCGCACCTTGATGGTCACCGCGGGATCTAAGAAGTTGGCTGTTCCTATCTGTATGGCTGTGGCTCCCGCCATCAGGAACTCAATGGCATCCTGTGCTGTGCAGATGCCCCCCAGACCTATCACAGGTATGTTCACTGCCTTTGCCACCTGCCACACCATGCGCAATGCCACGGGCTTGACAGCCGGACCACTCAGTCCGCCTGTTCCGATGCTGAGCACTGGTTTTCGGCGTTCTATATCCACTGCCATGCCCATCAGTGTATTGATGAGCGAAACACTGTCGGCACCCTCTGCCTCCACAGCCTTGGCAATTTCGGTGATTTCGGTCACATTGGGCGAGAGTTTCACTATCAGCGTTTTGTGATAGCGAGCCCTTACGGCACGCACCACAGAGGCTGCTCCCTGGCAACTAACGCCAAACGCCATACCACCATCGTGCACATTGGGGCACGATATATTCAGCTCTATAGCGGGAATATGCTCCAGGGCATCAATCCTTGCAGCGCACTCTGCGTAGTCCTCGGGGGAGGAGCCGCTGACATTGACAATCATATTGGTGTCGATAGACGCAATCTGGGGGTAGATATGCTCGGCAAAATAATCCACTCCCTTATTTTGCAATCCCACACAATTCAGCATCCCTGAAGCTGTTTCTGCCATACGGGGGTAGTCGTTGCCCTCACGGGGGCGCAGCGTGGTGCCTTTGACAATGATGCCGCCAATGCCTTCAAGGGGCACAAAGTCGGCAAACTCCAATCCATAGCCGAAGGTGCCTGATGCAGTCATCACAGGATTCTTCAACTTCAGCTCATGTATGTTTACACTTAATTCAGCCATAATAGTCTGTTGATTTCAAAAACGGGTCCTTCCTTACACACACACAGGTTGCCTTCAGTGGTCTTCTCCACACAGCACAGGCAAGCCCCCACTCCACACGCCATCATGTTTTCGAGCGACACTTCACAACTAATGCCCTTCTCGCGCGCAACCTTTGCCACCGCCACCATCATGGGTTTGGGACCACACGAGGCTATACGGTCAAACTGTTCCTTGCACCACACACTGTGGTTGGTCACAAAGCCTGGCTCTCCCTGCGTACCATCCTCAGTGGTAACGAGCACTCTGCCATACTTGGAAAACTCATCTATCAGCAACAGGTCCTTGGCACTGCGGGCACCCAAAAGGAACGTGGGTTCACAGCCCATACGCTGCATCTCGGCACCCATATAGAGCAAAGGAGCCACGCCAACACCTCCGCCAACAAGCAACACACGCTGCTCTGCACCAGTGGGCATAGTGAAACCATTGCCCAGAGGCAGCACGCAGTTGAGCACATCGCCCTGCCTTACTTGGGCTATATGACGAGTGCCATCACCTACAACTGCCACCAACAGCCACAACTCGTTGCGCTGCCTATCCACGAAATTTATTGAAATGGGGCGACGCAGAAACGTTTGACCAGTACCATCCACCCTTATCTCTACAAACTGCCCAGGCAACATCTCGGGCAAGGGTTGCGAATGGGTCAGCTTGATCAAGACATATTTATCGTTGACGTGCGTGTTTTCCACCACTGTCAAGTCCAATACGGTTTTCTTCATCTCAGTTAAATTTGTACTAAATTACGTTGCAAATTTAGCAAAAAAAAACAGTACGCCCGACATTATTTATGTAGCTGTCTCTTATACACATCTGACGCTGCCGACGATATGCAGT
>CALZNR010000202.1 GCA_945827565.1 uncultured Prevotella sp. | reverse complement strand
GATTTCTGCCTGTCTCGTGGGCTCGGAGATGTGTATAAGAGACAGGCTGGATACTTGCGGAACCAGCCGTCCCAGCGTAGCCTCATCACGCCAAAGAACGCCTCACCAAAGATGCTGCCGTTCATCTTGCTCACTCCCTCGCGTCGGTTCACAAATATCACGGGAACCTCCTTGATGCGGAAGCCTATCTTATAGGCCGTGAACTTCATCTCTATCTGAAAGGCATAGCCCTTGAAACGCACTTGGTCAAGGTCAATGGTATTCAGCACCCTACGCTTGTAGCACTTGAAGCCCGCCGTGGTATCGTGCACCTTGAAGCCTGTGACCATACGCACATACTTAGAGGCGAAATAGCTCATCAGCACCCTGCCAATAGGCCAGTTCACCACATTGACACCACTGATATAGCGCGAGCCGATGGCCACATCATAGCCCTCATCATGGCAGGCAGCATAGAGGCGTGGCAGGTCGTTGGGATCGTGACTGAAGTCGGCATCCATTTCAAAGATGTATTCATAGCCGTGGTTCAGTGCCCATTTAAAGCCTGCGATATACGCAGTGCCCAATCCTAATTTGCCTTGACGTTCAAGGATAAACAGCTGATGGGGATAGTCACTTACCATCAATCGCTTCACGATATCAGCAGTGCCATCGGGCGAGCCATCATCGATAACCAGCACGTGAAAATCCTTATCCAGTGCCAACACAGCACGAATAATCTTCTCAATATTCTCCTTCTCGTTGTACGTTGGGATAATGACAACACTGTCGCTATACATTGTTTCTGCCATATCTAATGAGTATCTTTTCTGCAAATTTACACAAAAAGCTGCAATTAAGCAATGAGAAAATGAAAAGATTTCAGCAGGCACCCCCACATCACGCCTTCCACAGTCATCAGCAACGCTCACAACAGGGAGAATTATGCCAATATCTGACAAACTGTCAGTAGTGTGTCACTGCCCGACAAGCAAACAAACCTTTGGCACGGTTTTGGCAAAGAGAAAGGTGAAAAGTAGCCACAACAGGCGACAAAAAACATTACAGACATCACAATTAAACAATAAAACATTATGAATATCAAACCATTGGCAGACAGAGTGCTGGTATTGCCCGCACCTGCAGAAGAGAAAGTTGGTGGCATTATTATTCCTGACACCGCAAAAGAAAAACCACTGCACGGCACCATCGTGGCAGTAGGCAAAGGCACCAAAGATGAAGAAATGATACTGAAAGCCGGCGACGAGGTGCTCTACGGCAAATATTCGGGTACAGAACTGGAATACGAAGGCACCAAATACCTGATGATGCGCCAGAGCGACGTGCTCGCAGTGATTGAGAAATAAGATAATGAACCATTGAGCGAAAGCAAAAATTAAAAATTAAGAACTATGGCTAAAGAGATAAAATTCAACATGGATGCCCGCGACCTTCTGAAGAAGGGAGTGGATCAGTTGGCAGACGCAGTAAAAGTGACACTGGGTCCCAAGGGTAGAAACGTGATTATCGAGAAGAAGTTTGGTGCTCCACAGATTACCAAAGACGGCGTGACCGTGGCAAAGGAAGTAGAACTGGAAGACCACTTTGAGAACACTGGCGCACAGCTGGTAAAGAGCGTGGCAAGCAAGACTGGAGATGACGCTGGTGATGGAACAACCACCGCTACCATTCTGGCACAGAGCATCGTGAACGTTGGATTGAAGAACGTGACCGCAGGCGCCAACCCCATGGACCTGAAGCGCGGTATCGACAAGGCTGTTGACGCTGTGGTGGATTATATCAAGAACGTGGCTGAGAAAGTAGATGACAACTACGACAAGATAGAGCAGGTGGCTACCGTTTCTGCTAATAACGACCCCGAAATAGGAAAACTCATCGCTGATGCAATGCGCAAGGTGAGCAAGGACGGTGTTATCACCATCGAGGAGAGCAAGAGCCGCGACACCTATATCAACGTGGTAGAGGGTATGCAGTTCGACCGTGGCTATCTGAGCGGCTACTTTATGACAGATGCCGACAAGATGGAGTGCGTGATGGACAACCCCTACATCCTGCTTTACGACAAGAAAATCAGCAATATCAAAGACTTCCTGCCCATTCTGCAGCCTGCTGCCGAGAGCGGACGCCCCTTGCTGGTTATCGCCGAGGATGTAGATTCTGAGGCTCTTACCACCTTGGTAGTCAACCGTTTGAGAGGTGGACTGAAGATCTGCGCTGTCAAGGCTCCTGGCTTCGGTGACCGCCGCAAGGCCATGCTCGAAGACATTGCCGTGCTTACCGGCGGTATCGTTATCAGCGAGGAGAAGGGACTGAAACTGGAGCAGGCCACTCTGGATATGCTCGGCACTTGCGACAAGGTGACCGTGACCAAGGACAACACCACCATCGTGAACGGTGCAGGAGAGAAGCAGCAGATTGCTGACCGTGTGGCACAAATCAAGAACGAGATTGCCAACACCACCAGCTCATACGACAAGGAGAAGCTGCAGGAGCGCTTGGCCAAGATGTCGGGCGGTGTGGCAGTGCTCTACGTAGGTGCCAACAGCGAGGTGGAAATGAAAGAGAAGAAAGACCGCGTGGACGACGCTCTGTGCGCCACACGTGCTGCCATCGAAGAAGGTGTTGTGGCAGGAGGTGGAACAACCTACATACGCGCACTCTCTGCACTGAAAGACGTGAAGGGATGCAACGCCGACGAACAGACAGGTATCAATATCGTGGTACGCGCCATTGAAGAGCCACTCCGCCAGATTGTGACCAATGCAGGTGGCGAGGGTGCCGTAGTGGTACAGAAGGTACGTGAGGGCGAAGGCGACTTTGGTTACAACGCACGCACAGACACCTTTGAGGATATGCGCAAGGCTGGTGTCATCGACCCTGCCAAGGTGGCACGCGTGGCACTGGAGAACGCAGCCTCTATCGCAGGTCTGTTCCTCACCACAGAATGTCTCATTGTGGACAAGCCCGAAGAGAAGCCTGCCATGCCTATGGGAGGTGCTCCAGGAATGGGCGGCATGATGTAATTCATTTTGCAAACTGAGCTTAACAATATACAGCGGCATCACAAAAAAAGTGGTGCCGCTGTTGCTTTCTGTCATCTTTTTAACACTTTTCAGAACTAAATTCTTTGTCGGCGTATCCAAATTGCCTAATTTTGCAACACGAGAGATTTAACCCATTTTCTAACTTATAGATATATTGGGCATCCATAAAGAGGTGCCGTATATGCAAATAAAACAATGAGTTATCAGCGGATACTCGTTCAAAACCAGTATTTTTTTGATTTGTTTTAGTAGATTAGTTTTTAAGTAGTTTGTTTTAAAGAGCCGATTGTCGGGAGACAGTCGGCTCTTTTTGTTTTCCACTGTACAGCACATTCTTCTGCAAAGATAGGCTGCACTCGGCAAAAACATTTCAAACAAGTTTGATGTTTTTACGCTCATTTGCACTATCTTTGAATAAGATAGGCTGCACTCGGTAAAAACATTTCAAACAAGTTTGATGTTTTTACGCTCATTTGCACTATCTTTGTAAAAGATAAACTAAAAGGCCTGAAATGAAACATTTTATTCTTTCCTTACGACATGCCATCATGGCTCTCGCGATGTTCGTATCTATGGCAGCTACCGCACAAAAGACCATAGGAGACTTTATCGAGTCTAAATCTAATAATGAGGACAAACGGGGCGTTAAGCGCTCTATCCAATACCAGCCCACTGAACAGGGTTTCTATTGCATCAACGGCAATAACCGCTTTACACGTGCACTCTATGGCAGTTACTCCGACTTTCGTTTGGAAACGAGCGACCGCCCTATCTTTGCACTGTTCAAGAAAGGGAAACACAGAAGTCTGCGCTTCACACTGAACAACATTACATT
>CALZNR010000201.1 GCA_945827565.1 uncultured Prevotella sp. | reverse complement strand
AGGGCTCACTCGGGACTTGCACCCGTTAGACAATGCTCATGCCGAGCGTACTAAACAAACTGCACTCCAAAAGTTTTTTGTCTAACTTTTGGGGTGCAGTTCATTTAAACACCAGTCTCTTCTGTTTTTATCCGTTCATAGTCATCAGAAACTCGTCGTTGTCGTTGGTATGTACCAAGCGTCCCAGCACTGTGTTCATGGCCTCTATCGGATTCATCTCACTGATAATCTTGCGGATGATCCACATTCTGTTAAGCGTAGTCTCATCCTGAAGCAGGTCATCCCTACGCGTACTTGACTGAACCAAATTGACAGCTGGATAGATACGCTTGTTGCTGAGCACTCTTTCCAGTTGCAACTCCATGTTGCCAGTACCCTTAAACTCCTCAAAGATCACTTCGTCCATCTTGGAACCTGTGTCTATCAGAGCGGTGGCAATGATGGTCAGCGAACCACCATTCTCTATATTTCGCGCAGCTCCAAAGAAGCGCTTGGGTTTTTGCAAGGCATTGGCATCCACACCACCAGTCAGCACCTTTCCGCTCGCAGGACTTACGGTGTTGTAGGCTCTCGCCAATCGGGTTATTGAGTCGAGGAATATCACCACATCGTGACCACATTCCACCATTCTCTTTGCCTTTTCCAACACTATACCAGCAATCTTAACGTGCCTTTCAGCAGGTTCGTCAAAGGTAGAGGCAATCACCTCTGCGTTCACCGTGCGGCTCATGTCGGTCACCTCCTCTGGTCGCTCATCAATGAGCAGCATCATCAAATAAGCCTCTGGATGGTTGGCGGCTATGGCATTGGCAATATCCTTCATCAGTATGGTTTTACCCGTTTTGGGTTGTGCCACAATCAGCGCACGCTGCCCCTTGCCAATGGGAGCAAACAAATCTACCAGTCGCACGCTGGGATTGGAAAACGCCTTGTTGCCACAGAGATTAAACTTCTCGTCGGGGAAAAGTGGCGTAAGGTGTTCAAAATTCACACGGTCTCTTACTTCTTCGGGATTTCTGCCATTGATGAGCACCACTTCGCTGAGGGTGAAGTACTTCTCATTGTCCAACGGAGGCAACACAGTACACTCCACCACGTCTCCCGTCTTCAACCCATACTTCTTGATTTGCATGGGCGACACATATATATCATCAGGAGACGACAGGTAGTTATAGTCGCTTGAACGCAAGAAGCCATAACCGTCTGTCAGCAATTCCAGCACGCCATTGCCTTTGATGATATCAGAGAAGTCAAAGTGTTCTTGTTCCTCACCCTCCATCTCCATAACGGGGTAGTAATCATCCTGCATGGAGACGTTCATCGGGCGGTCGAACATATCAAGTTCGGGATAGGCAGCCTGATCTTCTATGGGCAAATCTTCCACAACAATAAAGTCGGTGCCATCGCCCGGGTCGCCATCCCATACCTGCAGAGAGGGATTTTGCAGGTTTGCTTCCTCGCTTCGTTTCTGCATCTTTTCCTGCAGCTGCTCTATCATCTCGTCATTCACAGCATCTTCTGCTGGTGTGGCATCCTTATATGCAGCTTCTGGCACAGCCATATCTATCTCTGCTTCCGCTACTTTTTCTAGCTCCTCAGCCTCAACATTTTCGGGAACTTTAGTTTTATTAACACCCTTTGCCACAGGTTCTGCCGCCTTTGTCTTTACAGATGCACTCGCTGCACCATCCTCCTTATCGCCACGCTTACCTTTGAAGTCGAGATTGTCACCTTCGCTGCCCGTCACGGTATAGACCTTGTCTGTATCTTTTTTGACAATGCGTGTTCTTTTTCGCTTGGGCGTATCTGGGGTTGCATTGTTGGATGCCTCATCTTCTGCGGCCTTGTCCAAAATGGCATAGATAATGCCTTCCTTTTGGTCGCCATCCTTTAAAACAATGCCATAATTACCCGCAAGTTCCATCAACTTGGAGATATCCAATGACAATAATTCTTCTTTTGTAAGCATAATGTAAGAATGATTTTGGTATTAACACAAGGAATGTGTAAATGAGCGAGAGGGTTTCACTTTTGGAAACTACCTTCAATAAAGCACTGCAAAGTTAAGCAAATATATCTAAATACACAAATTATCTTACAACAAATGCTCCACCATTATCACATATTATCGCTTCCAAGCCGTTATTTCTGGTACTTTTTATACCATTCGGCAAACCTTCTCAGACCGTCTCTCAAAGAGGTGGAAGGTTTAAAGCCAAAGTCTTTTTCCAACTGCGTGGTATCTGCATAAGTCACAGGTACATCTCCTGGCTGCATGGGCACCAACTGCTTGTGCGCCTCAAAATCATAATCAGCAGGAAGCACACCCGCACGCACCAGTTCTTCTTGCAAGATGGTTACAAAATCGAGCAGATTCTCTGGCGAATTGTTGCCTATGTTATACACCTTATAGGGAGGAATGGGCAAGCCGTCTTCACCATTCTGCTTTTCCGGTGCATGCTGCATGATGCGCACCACACCTTCCACGATATCATCTACATAGGTAAAGTCGCGCTTGCAGTTGCCGTAGTTGAATATCTGAATGGTGTCACCCTTTACCAACTTGTTCGTAAAACCGAAATAAGCCATATCTGGCCGACCTGCAGGACCATATACAGTGAAGAACCTGAGACCGGTAGAGGGTATGTTGTAAAGCTTGCTGTAGGCATGAGCCATCAACTCATTGCTTTTTTTCGTTGCTGCATAGAGCGACACGGGATTATCCACCTTATCTTCTGTAGAATATGGCACCTTTTTGTTTGAGCCATACACCGATGAAGAAGAGGCATACACCAGATGCTCTACTCCCCCCTGTTCACCCTGCTTAGGCAGATGATGCCTGCATGCTTCCAAAATATTGTAAAAGCCGATGAGATTGCTCTCAATATAAGCGTCAGGATTGGTGATACTGTAGCGCACGCCAGCCTGGGCTGCCAAGTTCACCACCACGGCAGGCTTATAGAGAGAGAAGATGCTGTCCACAGCCTCCCGATTGGCAATACTGTCTTCCACAAATGTCCAGTCTCTGTTCAGGGCGGCAATCTCTGCCAAGCGTTCCCTTTTGATTCTCACATCATAATAGTCGGTGATGGAGTCAATGCCCACCACCCTGATATTGTTCACATCTTGAAACAGGCGCTTCACAAGGTTTGCGCCGATAAATCCTGCGGCACCCGTTACCAGCACGGTCTTGCCTTCCAAGTTGATATTGTATTCCAGCATAATTCTTATTTTTTAAACTTCTCGCACGCCTCTCTATACGTGTCAATGCTTCCTATGTCAAAGCGCAGATTCTCTCCCGTACCTGCCATGGGCCATGCGTGCATAGTGGTACGCTCACAAAGATAGTGTGCCAAATTGCCTGGTGCATCTTTTCCACATCCGTTGGCCACTGCACCACGTACAAGTGCAAGGTCCTTCTTCAGATATATATAGAACGGCGGTACTGCCCAATTACTCTTCGGTGCCAGTGGTTTCTCCTCCATATTCAACACGCAGTTGTCATCGTCGAGCACCACAACCCCTGTTCTCTGGAGTTTTTCCAGTTCTTTCTGTTCATGGCACATGATGCACGAGGTGCCTTTCTCCTTGGCAAAGTCCACAAAGCCCTTGAATGAGAAGAATAGCAGATTATCGGCTGCCACCACCAACAAATCAGAATCTTCTTCAACATATTTCGCATTTGGTGATGGTGACGTTTGCCGTTCATCCAGCATTTTTATTGCCAACAGCAGGTCGCACACAGCCCCCAAGCGTGTTTCATTGGTTGATGTCCCATCGTCAACGATGGTAATGGGCTTGCGGTAGTTCACCGTAGTCTTCCACTCCTCAAATATGTGGGCAAACTTATGGTTGGTCACTATCACATGCTCCGTGATAT
>CALZNR010000200.1 GCA_945827565.1 uncultured Prevotella sp. | reverse complement strand
CACACTGCATATCGTCGGCAGCGTCAGATGTGTATAAGAGACAGGGAGTGCCCATACAGATGGCTTCACAGACATGGGACGACCACGACCGTAGCGGCAGATACACCTGCAGAGACTTTGGACAGAACTACCTGATGTCGCTGCAAGAAAAAGGCAACCCCATCATCTTCACCAACGGAGACAACGACACCTTCCCTCTGTGGTACAACCAAGACACCGAGGGAGTGCGTACCGATGCACGTGTGTGCAACCTGAGCTACCTGCAGACCGACTGGTATATCGACCAGATGAAGAGACCTGCCTACGACTCTCCTGCGGTGCCCATCACATGGAGCCGCCTGGAATACTGCTCGGGCACCAACGAGTACGTGCGCATCATGCCACAGCTCAAAGAGCAAATCAACCATCTCTACCAACTCTATCCTGAAGAGGCCAAGGAGCTTTTCGGTGACAAGCCCTTTGAACTGAGCAACGTGCTGAAGATATGGGTGCGCAACCAGGTGACACCCCAGCAGCGCGAGGCTCTGAAGATGCTCACCAACGGCAGCGAAGAAGGCATGCGCGTGATACCCACCGACACGCTCTATGTCACTATCGACAAAGAGGCAGTGAAGCAGAGTGGCATGATGATGGCCACCGACACCATCCCCGACCACATGGTCATCTCACTCAAGAAGAAGGGCGTGCTGTACAAGGGCGACCTGATGATGCTCGAAATGGTGGCACAATGCAACTGGAAACGCCCCATCTATGTAGCAAGTACTGTGGGCGAGGACAACTATATGAACCTTGGCAACAACTTTGTGCAGGAAGGACTGGTGAACCGCATCACACCGTTCACCACTACCATCGACGGACGTGAGGTGGAGGGTGCCAAGAACTTTGACACCGAGCGCACCTACGACATCCTGATGCACAAGTTCAAGTTTGGCGGATTGAGCCAGCCGGGCCTCTATCTCGACGAGACGGTGGTACGCATGTGCTTCACCCACCGACGCCTGTTCATGCAGCTGGCACTGCGTCTTATCCAAGAGGGCAAGGCCGACAAGGCCCTCAAGGTGCTGACCTACGCCAACCAGCAGATTCCCACCTACAACGTTCCCGTGGATTACTACGGCGGTTCGTTGGACGAAGCGCGTGCATGGACCTCGCTGGGCAAGACCGACAAGGCCATGAAGGTGCTGCGCGAACTGTGGAAAAACTCTGAACAATACATCGGCTGGTACATATCGCTCGAGGGCAGTCGCTTTGAGGGTGCAGAGTTGGAAATCAACAGGCATTTCTACATCTTGCAGCAAATCAACGGCCTGAGCGAGCATATCGATCCTAAATGGACTGAACAGAACATACAGAAAATGAACAATCTCGCCACCCTGTTCCTCAGCAAAGGTGGACAATTCATGTTCTAACACATGATTATAGAGCAACCTGCCATTTGGCTACGCTGGCTGTATCCACACGCCACGTGGCGCATGAACAAGCACGAACGGGCCGTCTATCTCACGTTTGACGACGGTCCCGTTCCTGCTGCCACGCCGTTTATCCTCGACACATTGGCAGAGTTTGATGTCAAAGCCACCTTCTTCATGGTGGGAGACAACGTGCACAAATATCCCGAACTGTATCAGCGTGTGGTGGATGCAGGTCATTGTATAGGCAACCACACCTACAATCACATCGGAGGATTCCGGCACTCTGCCAACGACTACTGTGCCAATGCCGACAAGGCCAACGAACTGTTGCACACCAAACTGTTCCGACCACCTCATGGGTGGATGCGCTTCGACCAATATTACAGCTTGGGCAAGCGCTACCGCATCGTGATGTGGGACCTTGTGACCCGCGACTATTCCAAATGGCTCACCCCACAAGGAGTGCTCAACAACGTGCGGCGTTATGCCCGCAACGGCTCTATCATCACCTTTCACGACAGTGTGAAGAGCATAGACAAGTTGCACTTTGCCCTTCCCGAGTCTATCAAGTGGTTAAAGAAACAGGGCTACGCATTTAAAGTTTTCGACAGTCAGGATGCCAATTGCAGCATCTTTACAGAGCGCAACAGTTCGGCAGGCTCCACTCCTCACCCCACTCAGCACTTATGAGCAATGGCATCACACTTGAACAAATCACACAAACTGCACACCAGTTAGGCTTCTCTGCATGTGGCATAGCACCGGCACACGATGTGAAGAAAGAGGTGAGCGATGCCTATCTGCAATGGATAGCCCAGGGGCACCATGCAGAGATGAACTATCTGGCACAGCATTTAGACAAGCGTTTTTCCCCCTCTCTGCTGGTACCCGGCACAAAGAGCATCGTAAGCGTGGCACTCAACTATTTCCCACCACAGCGCATCCCTTCCACAAACTACCAGATAGCCACCTACGCCCTGGGCGATGACTATCACGATGTGCTGAAAGAGAAGCTGAGCCAACTGCAGGAAGCCATCGGCGGACTGCGCTCCTTCTGCGACACAGCACCCGTACTGGAACGCTATTGGGCAGTACAGGCCGGAGTGGGTTGGATAGGCAAGAACCACCAGTTGATTATCCCCGGTGCTGGAAGCCACTTCTTTTTGGGCGAAGTGTTCCTACCCTACTCTCTTTCTTGTTATAGCACCCCCCTCCCCCAACGCTGCGGCACCTGCGATGCCTGTCTGCTCGCCTGTCCCACAGCGGCTCTCACACAGGGAGACGCTTCCTGTTTCAATGCAGAGAGATGCCTCTCCTATCAAACCATAGAGTACAGGGGTGCCACCCTCAGTCAGCAGATAACGGCACACATGGGGCACAGCATCTATGGATGCGACCGCTGCCAAGATGCCTGTCCTTGGAACCGCTTTGCCACGCCCACTGCCGAACAGAGACTACTGCCCCGCCCTTCCTTGCTCTCCATGACCAAAGAAGCATGGCAGCAACTCACTCCCGAACAATACAGAAAACTACTGAAAGGGAGTGCCATGAAGCGTGCAAAATACGACATGCTGATGCGAAATATCAAGGCAGCTTGTTCAAATGAAGAGTGAAGAATCTATTTAAACGAAGACTAACTATAAAATGAAGGCGCTATTAACCGCAACACTGCTCAGTGCGATGAACATTCTGCCCCTCACGGCACAAATACCTACCTCGTCCATCAAATGGGATGAGAAGAGTTTGATATTCGATGGAAAAAGAGTGGCACCCGTCATGGGCGAGATACACTACTCACGACTGCCCGAAACAGAATGGAGCGAAGAGATTGCAAAGATGAAGGAAGGCGGAGTAACCATCATTGCCACCTACGTGTTTTGGAATCATATTGAGGAGCGAGAAGGTATATTCGACTGGCATGGCCGTCGCAACCTGCGTCTGTTTCTCGAGAAATGCAAGGAGGCCAACGTGCCCGTCATACTTCGCCTGGGTCCGTTCTGTCACGGAGAAGTGAGGAATGGCGGTATTCCCGACTGGATGTTCGACAAGGGATGCAAGATGAGGGAAGAGAACAAGACCTTTCTCTACTATACGACCCGCCTGTACCGACAAATCTTCACACAGGTACAGGGACTGCAATGGAAAGACGGCGGTCCTGTGGTGGCTACACAGTTCGACAACGAATACAGAGGCAAAGGCTCATACCTCATGGCACTCAAGAAGATTGCCACAGAGATAGGCTTTGACTTGCCTTTCTACACCCGCACCGGATGGCCCGAACTGCGCACACCAGTACCTTTCGGCGAAATGATACCCTTGTATGGCGACTATGCTGACGGTTTTTGGGACAGGAGCCTCCAACCCACCGCAGGCAACTACTACAAGGCTTTTAACTTCAAAGCCTTCCGCAGTTCCACAGCCATTGCCACCGAACAGCTGCTGTCTCTTATACACATCTGACGCTGCCGACGATAT
>CALZNR010000199.1 GCA_945827565.1 uncultured Prevotella sp. | reverse complement strand
ATGAGAGCCTGTGACGCCTTGTACCGGTCGGATGTTCAGGTCGCGTGTAATATAACAAGGTGGATTGAAAATAAGTTATCAATGTGTAAATGTGCCTAATATTTCGTATAACAGTTGTCAAAGATGATGTAGATAGAGAATAAATGGTTATATTTACCATGCTATTTCACTCCTGTAGAAGTTGGAGTGTATGGAACCTAAAGGAAGGTATTGGATGGTGATGTATTCTTTGAAATGTGACAGTATGGTAGTAAAGAATCAAAAAAGAAAATGCAATAACAGTAAAAACTAACGTAAGATAAAATAGTTAAGGATCATCATGTTGAACTATCGGTGGAAGCTGAAAACTCTGCCATAAAAAAGGAGGTAAGTATGAAAAACGTGATTTGGATAACGGCATTGACCGTTGTATTGATGCGGCCACTAATCGCAGAGGCTTGCACTGGTATTACTCTCAAAACAACCAATGACAGCACAGTGACAGCACGCACCATAGAGTGGGCTGGTAGCGATTTGGAGAGCAAGTATGCAGTTGTGCCTCGGGGCTATGTTCAACGTTCTTTTGTACCTGAAGGTGCCAAGGATGGTATAGAATTTACTGCAAAATTTGGATATGTTGGTCTGGCAGTGCAGCAGGCAGAATTTGTTGTAGAGGGTATCAATGAGGCAGGACTTGCCGCTGGCTTGTTTTATTTTCCCATTTATGGCGAATACGAAAAATATGAAGTAGATAAGAAAGAAAGTACCATCAGTGATTTACAACTTGTGTCTTGGATATTGAGTAACTTCAAGTCGATAGATGAAGTAAAAGATGCAATGAGACATGTACATGTTGTTGCTATAGATCCCCGTGGATCTACGGTACATTGGCGCATCACAGAAGAAAGCGGCAGGCAAGTGGTGCTGGAGATAGTGGGGAAACAGATGATGTGGCACGAGAACACCTTGGGAGTGCTTACCAATTCGCCAGATTTTAATTGGCATCTCACCAATCTTAACAACTATACAAATCTATCTGCAGGTCCTATCCGTACTAATAAAGTGGGTGCTCTTAATCTGGTGGCATTTGGAGGAGGCGGTGGACTGCATGGCATACCTGGTGATATGACACCGCCTTCGCGCTTTGTAAGGGCGGCTTTTTTTCAATCCACTGCTCCACAACAGCCTACCACGGACAAGTGTGTGGAACAAGCTTTTCATATACTCAACAACTTTGACATACCCGTGGGCATACAGTTTGCCGAAGGAGACACAATACCTGACATACCAAGTGCTACACAATGGACAGTAGCCACAGATTTAAAAAATAGACGCATCTATTATCGCACGATGTATAACAGTACCATTCGCTGCTTTGACCTGAAGAAGATAAACTTTACTAAAGTAAAATACAGATGGGCTCCGCTTGATGTAGAAAAGAGGCAGCCTATAGTGATGCAGTGACAGAAGGTATTTAAATTGTCCTATCCAAACAAGGCATGCAGCGCCTCTTCTACCTTACGTACGGGGTGCAGTTGAATTTGGATTTTTTTCATATCAATGCCTTGCAGGTTGTGTTTGGGGATAATGAAATGGGTGAATCCCAACTTTTCAGCTTCGCTGATGCGCTGTTCAATGCGACTCACGGGACGAACCTCGCCGCTAAGACCCACTTCGCCTGCCATGCACCATCCCGATTCTATGGGTGTATCAACATTGCTGGATAGTACGGCCGCAATCACGCTAAGATCCATGGCAAGGTCAGTAACGCGCAAGCCTCCAGCAATGTTGATGAAAACATCCTTTTGCATCAGTTTGAAACCGACCCTCTTTTCCAGTACAGCCAGCAACATATTTAGTCTTCGCTGGTCAAACCCCGTGGCACTACGTTGGGGAGTGCCGTATGCTGCAGAAGAAACTAAAGCTTGTGTCTCTAAAAGGAAAGGGCGAACACCCTCAATAGCTGCACTGATTGCAATGCCCGAGAGCCCTTCATGTTCTTGGTTAAGTAGCAGTTCTGATGGGTTGTTTACTTGACGTAATCCCGATTGCTGCATCTCGTAGATACCCAGCTCAGAGGTACTTCCGAAGCGGTTTTTTATACTGCGTAAAATGCGGTACAAATGTTGGCGGTCGCCCTCAAACTGTATTACAGTATCCACGATATGTTCCAGTATTTTGGGACCTGCCAGCGTGCCCTCTTTGGTGATATGCCCTATAAGGATTACGGGTACACCGCTGTTTTTGGCAAAGCGTAGCAGGGCAGAAGCGCACTCCCTGACCTGTGATAGACTGCCTGCACTTGAATCGATGTTTTCGGTGCTGATGGTCTGGATGGAATCTATAATAACCAATTCGGGTTTTACTTCTTGAATCTGTGTGAAAATGTTTTCCAGAGATGTCTCACACAAGATAAGGCAATGGTCGTTATCGTTGTTACTGATGCGTTGGGCGCGCATCTTTAGTTGGTGCGCACTTTCCTCTCCGCTGACATAAAGAATACGCAGTTCAGACAGATTTAATATGGTTTGAAGTGTGAGTGTGCTCTTGCCGATACCTGGTTCTCCACCCAGCAATACAATAGATCCTGGTACAAGACCTCCACCCAGTACACGGTTGAACTCGCTGTCTTTTAGGTTGATACGAGGCTCATTTTTAGAGGCTATATCTTTGAAAAGCAAGGGAACATTGTTCTTGCTGCTCTTGTGGTGTATGATTGATGCTATCTGTGCAGCCATGGAACCTCCCTCAGCGGCAATCCTTACCTCTTTGAATGTGTTCCATTGTCCACATGCGGGGCACTTGCCTATCCATTTGGCAGATTCCTGTCCGCAGTTACTGCACACAAATGCTGTCTTGTCTTTTGCCATAGTTGCAAAAGTAATAAGAAATTTCGTCTATACAAAAAAAACTTTGTACTTTTGCAACAGGCTATTTCACGGGAAGAGGCTGTCGCAGGTGTAGGGTGAATAGTCTCAGATTCAATCCGCGTAAATATATTGTTATGAAATATCTGACACAGTTTTTCTTCTTGCTTATAATTTTGGTGGCATGTGGCACGTCGGAGGAGGAAAAGAAACGAACCTCCCAACAAGAACGCATGAGACTGGCAAAGGAAGATAGCGCTGCGCTGAAGATAGCCATTGTACCTACCATTGACTGCATGCCACTACTTGTGGCAAAACATTGCCGACTATATGACACCTTGGGAGTAGATGTGAGATTGCGTTACTACCATGCGTACATGGATGGCGATGTGATGTTAAGAAAGAAAAAGGTAGAAGGTGCTTTGACCGATATTGTGAGATGTGAGTATATGAAATCTACAGGTGTTCCTCTCAAATATGCTACTTCCACCGATGCCTATTGGCTTCTTTTTGCTCACAAAAGTGCAAGAATAAAGCAATTGAACCAATTGTTTGACAAGATGATAGCAATGACCCGCTACTCTGCCACAGCCCTGTTATCAGACAAAGCGGTGGATAGTGTATCCCTGCAGGATGACAGAGTTTATCGCGTGCAAATAAATGATGTAAACTTGCGGTGGGCTATGATGGCAAATGTTGAAATGGATGCTGCTTGGCTGCCAGAGCCTCATGCTACTATAGCTAACTCCAATAAGCATATAGTGCTGCTGGACAGCAGAAAAATGAACACTAAAATGGGAGTTGTAGCATTTCGTGAAGATATTACCAACAATAAGGATAGAGAAAAACAGATTGAAGCTTTTTTGAAAGCATATAACATGGCGTGCGATTCGCTTAATACACATGGCGTAGCACATTATGCTTTCTTATTGGAGAAATATGCGTCATTCAATAAGCGCTATCACACCATGTTACCGAAGAATATATGGTTCTCAAAATCTGCAGCTGTCTCTTATACACATCTGACGCTGCCGACGATATGCAGTGTGT
>CALZNR010000198.1 GCA_945827565.1 uncultured Prevotella sp. | reverse complement strand
AAAAGAGACACCCTGATAGAAACATGAAAACTAATTTATAGAACATCCCTAAAAAAAAGAAGACTGGGAAACACAGGGCAATGCTATCTGTGCAACGGAATGGTGAAATGGAAAGTGGAGCCCTTGCCCACCTCTGATTCTACCCAGATTTTGCCATCCCACTTTTGTACCAGCATCTTACAAATAGAGAGGCCCAAGCCTGTGCCCTGTGCAAAGATGTTAAGTTTCACAAAACGGTCGAATATCTGCTCTCTCTTTTCTGCTGCAATACCCACACCCGTATCTTTCACAAAGCAATGTGCGCATTGTTTTTCCATCGTGTATCCCACAGTGATGGAGCCTTGATGGGTAAACTTGATGGCATTGGTCACCAAATTACCAATAACCTGCAACAGTCTGCTACGGTCTTCGCTGATAATCAACTCGGTGGGCGGCACTTCCAACTTCAATTCCACCCCTTGTGGCACACGGTTGCAATAGGTGTCAAAAATAGAAAACCACACCTTGCGCAAATTGATGGGCCGGCGCACATACTCCAACGTGCCCGCCTCTATCTTGGCTATGTCAAGAACATCGTTGATAAGACGCAACAGGATGTCGGCATTCTCCTTGATGATGCTGGCAAATCTTTTTCGATCGGCATTGGTCTGAGCGGTTGCCATCAGGCTGGAGAAGCCTACAATGGAATTGAGCGGGGTACGTATCTCATGGCTCATATTGGCAAGGAAGGCCGACTTCAGACGGTCGGACTGCTCTGCCTTGATGCGCGCCTTCACCAATTCCTGTTCGATATTGGTCATATCCGTCATATCCCACGAAACGCCAACAAGCAACGGACTTCCGCCCTCACGATAGACCAAGGTTTTGAGTGTCTGCACCACTCTTGTTTCTCCCTCTGCGTTGACATAGGATTCTTGTTTGTTGATGTTATCACCCACCTCCATCAACTTCAAATCGTCTTCACGGAAATGCTTGGCATCCTCTACATTGGGGAACACCTCAAAGTCGGTTTTACCCAAAACATGACTGGCAGGAATTTTGGAAAACTCGGCAAAAGCCTTGTTCCAATAGATATATCTGAAATCGTTGCCCGTGTCCTTCACATAGAGATACACAGGCACGTTATTTAATATGGCATCAAGCAGGCGGTTGACTTCACGGTATTTGTCGCGACTTTTGATTACCTCTGTGATGTCTTTGGAGAAGAACCAGTAGCTTGCCTGTTCGTCGTCCTGCATCACGAAAGCCGTTACATGATGGAAAGTGATTTCGCCTGTGCGCTCGTCCTGCAGTTTAAACTGGAAGGTGGTGATGCCTCCCTGCTCTTGAATGCGTTGCACACATTCCTGAAAAGAGTCCTCCTTCCACATGGCCTGTAGCTGCGACACATCATCGTTCTTTAGGAAATCCTCTATGCCATACATCGTCTTGATCTGCTTGTTGGCATAAATCAGTTTTCCGTCTGCTCTCACACCCACCACGCCATCACTCACCGTGTCAAGGGCTTTTCTGAACATGGAGCGTTTGCGCTCTATTTCTGCTCTGTCGGACACATCACGACACATCACCAGCGCATAGTTGTCATCCAGAGGGAAGATACGGTTTTCAAAATACCTATGCTCGCCATGCACATTCAGTTCGTGGTAAGACACCGAACTCTTGCCCGTGGCCTTCACCTTTTCCAGATTATTGTGAATGTTATAATAGGCGTCTGCAGGTAGATTATCCTTCATCTTTGTGCCACGCAGCTCGCTCACACTGGGTCCCACATGATTGGTGGATGCGTTAGAAACAACATCAATACACGTTTCTTCCATATCAAAAACGGTGAGCATGTCGGGCAAGGCATCAAGCACTTTAATGGCATAACGCTCACGAAAACTGGCACCGTCAACATCCCCAACCGAAGCCTCTGCATGTTTCATCTCACGCAGTTGCTGCTTCAGTCTCTTGTTTTCATTTTCCAAAGAAGCACACGCTTTCTTTAAGCGCTCAATCTCTTGCTCTAACGACTGTTGTGACATGTCTTTATAGTTTTTCGAGACGTGGGCCAATGCGCCCTCCTCCTACCTACTGCAAATGTAATCTATTTTGTACAACCAACAAAATTTTTATCCTCATTTTTTATCGTGCATCAGCCATTAGACTATCATGCACAAACACCCTGTTCAAAACAGAAATTGTTTATTGGAACATTCTTATGCAATTTTCTTTGAAAAAAATTTGGTCGAATAAAAAGAATACAGTACCTTTGCACCCGCAATGCTCAAAGGAGCACTTGCAATCGGGATGTAGCGCAGTTGGTTAGCGCACGCGTCTGGGGGGCGTGAGGTCGCTGGTTCGAGTCCAGTCATCCCGACTAAGTGAATGAAAACAATGAAAGACGGGGCTGCTTGCAGCTTCGTTTTTTTTCTTCAACAGACGAACATACCACCAGTTGAAAACCACACGTTTTCAGCCCATTGCACACCAAATTACAATACAACTATGAAAGGAACGAAGAGAGAGACAGGCACAACACGTGCGTTACTTGCACTGTTCATCAGTATTGTATGTCTCACAGCATGTCACGATGACAATCATGAGAATGAAACTACGGATGCCACCATGCCAAAAGATTTTGTGGTACTGGCAGACGTGGTGCCCGACATCATTCAGGAAATTCGTTATTACTCTACCTATAATTTCGTGGGAGAACGCATTGATGGGTATGAAGAACCTGTAGCAATAATGACCAAGAAGGCTGCCAATGCGCTGAAAAAAGTAAGCGACGACTTGAAGACACAGGGGTATCGCCTTAAAGTGTACGACAGCTATCGCCCACAACGTGCTGTCAACCACTTCATCCGCTGGGCAGAAGCGGTGAACGACACGCTGATGAAACCTTATTTCTATCCATTGGTGGATAAATCCAAATTGTTTGAGTTGGACTATATCTGCGCAAAATCAGGTCATAGCAGAGGTTCTACGGTTGACTTGACGCTCTTTGACATGAACACCGAGAAAGAAGTGGATATGGGAGGCACCTTTGATTATTTTGGGGAACTGTCACATCCCGATTACAAGGACATCACCTCTGAACAATACCGCAACCGCATGATATTGCGCGAGGCAATGATAAAGCATGGCTTCAACCCCTTTGACACCGAGTGGTGGCACTTTACTCTTAAAGACGAACCATTCCCCGATACCTACTTTGATTTCCCAGTAAAATATTACAGATAACCTATGAACAAGAAGAGCATGAACTGCACAAAGCGCACAGAAAGGTGGACGCATTGCCTGCTATTTATCTTCACTCTGCTTGTTGCCACCAGCAGCTGTGGAGAAGACAATACCAGCAATCCTGCACTGCAACAAGATTTGAAAACCATCGGCGAGTGGAACGCAGGTGTAAAGGTGAGCGAAGAGAGCATCCTTGCCTATGGCATTGACCAATGCTTTAAGGCAGAGGACATCAATGATGCTCTATTTCAACGCATCTACAAGAAATCATACAAGGAGAATTGCACCATTGACAGAGGTGACTTACGCTATCTGAAGGTGCTCCATCGCAACATTCACGGAGAGATAATGCTGGGCGAGGTCATTTGCAATAAGGTCATTGCAGAAGACCTGTTACAGATATTCAGACAATTGTTTGACAACGCCTATCCCATAGAGCGCATGGTTTTGATAGACAATTACGACGCCGACGACACCAAGTCGATGATTGACAACAACAGTTCGGCTTTTAACTTCCGTTTCATCTCTGGTACCACCAAACTGTCTAACCACAGCAAGGGCATGGCCATAGACATCAATCCACTGTACAATCCTTACGTGAAGCAACGCACCGACGGCAGTTTGTATGTAGCTGTCTCTTATACACATCTCCGAGCCCACGAGACAGGCAGAAATCT
>CALZNR010000197.1 GCA_945827565.1 uncultured Prevotella sp. | reverse complement strand
ATTTCTGCCTGTCTCGTGGGCTCGGAGATGTGTATAAGAGACAGGCCCTATACATGGGAAGAAGTTCTTGCTGATGGATTTCAATGGTGTTATATCGATTGGATTGGATTAAGTTATATATTTTAATTTAAATCAAAATAAAACTGTTAATAACGATAAAATTAACGAAAATATTTAACGAATTAAAGTTCCTGATTTGACATTTGTGCTATCTTTGCGACATGAAGAGAACGACAATTATTTCTATTGCTATAGTCATGGGCCTCTCTTTTTTGGCGTTGTTGCTTTTGCAACTGTCATATATCGAAGAGATGGCCAAGATGAAGAAGGAACAGTTCGACGAGTCTGTCAACCGTAGCCTTTACCGTGCATCCCGAAATCTTGAGTTTAATGAAACTCTGCGCTATTTGGAAAAGGATGTTAATGAAACCGAACGGAGAGCGTATCGTCATGACTCGGTGATGAGTGCCAATGGACAGTTGAACGGTGTTATTCAACACTCTCATCAGTATTCGGTGACGGGAAAAGATGGTACTGTTTACTCCTCTTTCCAGCTGAAGACCATTACCACAAAACCCTCTTCAGTGCCGAAAGCAATGATTATGAAGTCTGACAAGAATTCCATCAATGATGCCTCCAAGTCGTTGCAAGAGATAGTCAGGAACAGGTACGTGTACCAAAAGGCGCTACTTGATGAAGTGGTCTATAGAATATTGTACACGGCAAGTGACAAACCACTGAATGAGCGTGTCAATTTTAAGATGCTGGATCAGGATATCCGTGCAGAATTGATGAATAATGGAGTTAATATACCCTACCATGTAACGGTAAGCACGGCAGACGGTAGAGAGGTGTTCAGATGCTCTGATTACTCTGACGAAGGAGATGCCTACACTTATTCGCAGGTGTTGTTCAGAAATGATCCGTCATCTAAGATGGGAATTGTGAAGATACATTTCCCCGATATAAATAGCTATATTTTTTCGAGTATCAGGTTCATGATTCCGTCAATTATTTTCACGTTGATTCTATTGATCACGTTTATCTTCACTATAGTGGTGATATTCAGGCAGAAAAGATATACAGAGATAAAGAATGACTTCATCAACAACATGACGCATGAATTGAAGACGCCCATTGCCAGCATCTCATTGGCAGCGCAGATGCTCAATGACAATAGCGTGACAAAGAGCGAGACTATGATGAACCATTTGGGTGGAGTGATTAACGAAGAGTCGAAACGATTGAGATTTCTTGTTGAGAAGGTGCTGCAGATGTCTATGTTTGACAATAAGAATGCGGTGTTCAAGAAAAAAGAACTGGATCTTAACGAAATGGTGGAAAGCATAGCTCACTCGTTTACGCTTAGGGTTGAGCACACTGGTGGCAAGATTTATACAGATATTGGTGCGTTGAATTCTTCTATCTATGTGGATGAAATGCATTTCCAAAATGTGATTTTCAATTTGATGGACAATGCTGTGAAATACAGAAATCCAGAGAAACCTCTTGACATCTACATGAAGACCTGGAATGAAAATGGACGCTTGTATCTGTCAATCAAGGATACGGGTATGGGTATCAAGAAGGAGAATCTGAAGAAGGTGTTTGAAAAGTTCTATCGCGTTCATACTGGTAACCGGCACGATGCGAAAGGATTTGGCTTGGGACTTGCCTATGTGAAGAAAATAATAGAATTGCATAAAGGAGAAATTCATGTGGAGAGTGAATATGGCAAAGGAACAGTGTTTACTATTTCACTACCAGAGATAACTGATTGAAAGATAAAATATTGAACATTTATAAACCCTTAAAATAGTTAGAATTATGGAAGAGAATCTGAAAGTGCTTCTTTGTGAAGATGATGAAAATTTGGGTATGTTGCTTCGTGAGTACCTTGCAGCCAAGGGCTACGATGCAGAGTTGTGTCCTGATGGGGAAGTTGGGTATAAGGCATTTTTGAAAAGCAAGTTTGATATCTGCGTGCTTGATGTGATGATGCCCAAGAAAGATGGCTTTGTGCTGGCTCAGGAAATCAGGGCGGCAAATGCAGAGATTCCTATTATTTTCTTGACCGCAAAAACCTTGAAAGAGGATATTTTGGAGGGATTCAAGATAGGGGCTGATGACTATATCACCAAACCCTTCTCTATGGAGGAATTGGTGTTCCGTATTGAGGCCATTCTGAGAAGAGTGAGGGGAAAGAGAAACCGCGAGAGCACGCTATATCACATTGGTAGGTTCACGTTTGATACCCAAAAGCAGTTGCTTACAATCGGAGACAAGCAAACAAAACTCACCACTAAGGAGAATGAACTGCTGGCGTTGCTATGTAGTCATGCCAACGAAATTCTGCAGCGTGATTTTGCACTGAAGACAATTTGGATTGATGACAACTATTTCAATGCTCGTTCTATGGATGTATATATCACCAAGTTGCGTAAGCATCTGAAGGATGATGACCAGATTGAAATTATCAATATTCATGGAAAAGGTTACAAGCTGATAACACCCGAGGAGGATGTGTATTGATGCACCACATGATCATCTCGGTGTCAATGTAAGTGAAGAGCATTTTTTGCAACATTGAGTCAACCATAAGAGAGCCCTGAGAGTTAATAGCTTTTGGGGCTTTCTTTTGGCTGTACGTGGTAGGGATAGATGGTATGTCTGCTCACAATGCCATCGATAATGCCGATAGTTGTCATACAGATGGGAGAGGGGGTAGGGGCAGCTATTCAAGGCACCCAGCATGTTGAGTTTCGTGTTGTATTTCGTTGGAAACTAATATTGACAAAACCGCACTATATTTTTGTGTTCTGAAAATTATTCTTTATCTTTGCATGGCTGTTGTCTTGCTTGTCAATCAGCGGTAGAGTACTTCATCATAGAATAAAGAAAATGAACCATATAAGGAACTTTTGTATTATAGCCCATATAGACCATGGAAAATCAACATTGGCAGATCGGTTGTTGGAATATACGAAGACGATACAAGTGACAGCCGGTCAGATGTTGGATGATATGGATTTGGAACGTGAACGTGGTATTACCATAAAAAGTCACGCCATTCAGATGGAATATCTATATGAGGGAGAAAAATATGTGTTAAACTTGATTGACACTCCAGGACATGTGGATTTCTCGTACGAGGTTTCTCGAAGCATTGCAGCCTGCGAGGGCGCGCTTCTCATTGTGGATGCTACTCAAGGGGTGCAAGCGCAAACCATCTCCAATCTGTACATGGCGATAGACCATAATTTGGAGATTATTCCCGTGATAAATAAAATAGACATGCCCAGTGCGATGCCTGAAGAGGTGGAAGATGAAATTGTGGACCTGATAGGCTGTGACCGCAGTGATATTATCAGGGCAAGCGGAAAGACTGGAGAGGGCGTGGAAGAGATCCTTCGTGCTGTAGTTCAGCGGATTCCTCATCCTGCGGGCGATCCTAAAGAGCCTTTGCAGGCTTTGATTTTTGATTCCGTATTCAATTCATTTCGTGGCATTATAGCCTACTTCAAGGTGGTCAATGGATCAATAAGTCAGGGAGACAAGGTGAAGTTCTTCAATACTGGCATGGAGTATGTTGCCGATGAGGTGGGAGTGTTGAAAATGGATATGGTTCCCAAAAAAGTGCTTTCTACCGGAGATGTTGGCTATATCATAAGTGGCATAAAGAACAGCAAGGAGGTCAAAGTGGGCGATACGATTACCCATGTTGGAAAGCCTTGTGATAAAGCTATAGAAGGTTTTCAGGAGGTAAAGCCAATGGTCTTTGCTGGTGTATATCCTATTGATCCAACGGATTATGAGAACTTGAGATCTTCTTTGGAAAAACTGCAACTGAACGATGCCTCGTTATCTTTCTCTCCCGAGTCTTCTGTCTGTCTCTTATACACATCTGACGCTGCCGACGATATGCAGTGTGT